>DASPSM010000870.1:0-4109 GCA_035623955.1 Planctomycetaceae bacterium | reverse complement strand
GAGTCGGACCGGTTTGCCTGTGCGGTTGCGGATTTTGGCCCCGCGGAAGTGGAATGCTTCGCCGGAAAGTAAATTCACGATTTGGCGGATCGGGCGGAGGAGGCCCATTTTAAACTCCTTCCGCGGCAGCAGCGACTTTCGCGGGCAGTGACAGCGCGTCCGCCACGCGGGCGATTGCCGGCGCTGGTGCGTGGTCTGCCAGCCGCGGGCGGAGGGAGTCGGGCAGGCGGCGCGCGAGGTTGACTCGCGCGGCGATGGCTTCGTAGGCGCGGCGGAATTGGGCCGCGTACGTTGTCCGATCGGCGATGTCCAAGTCAGCAATCCAGGCCGGGCCGCCGCACGATTCGACTGCCTGGCGAACCAGCGGCGGCAACGCCAGGCAGAATTCGCGTGGCTCGTAGTAAGGGGAGTGTCTCTGCAATGCCCGCGTCACGAGCAAAAAAGCTTCATCCGGGCCGAGCAGGGGCCCGTGCTCGAATTCGGCGGCCAGCTTGCGAAGGGCGGCCGGCGTCGGGAAGCCGCTGTCGGTCTCGGCCAGCCAGCGATAGACGGCTTGCTTGAGCGTCTGCACGGGGATGTCGCGCAAGAGCTGCCACCACGTGGCGATCATTTGCTCATTCGTCGGCCGTCCGCAGGCGGTGAACAACGTCGCGTGAACGGCCGCGTATTCGTCACGTCGCAGCATCGTCTTGGCCTTTTGCAAGGAACGATTGGTACGGGTCGGGATTGAACAGCGTCTTGGCCTGCTGCCTGGCTTCGAAGATGCCCTGGTAGGTGCTGGCGATCGAATGCTCGATCGCGTCGACGGCTCGCTCTTCGCTCCAGCGGCCGAGCTTCTTCAAGAGCGCGGCGAGTCCCTGGCGCGTGTAGTGTTGGCCGCGGCTGGATTTGTATTCCAACCAATCCAAGAGCGCCTTAAGAAATTCCACGCTCTTAAAAGGGATCTCCGGAGTGATTCCGGAATACATCGCTTCAAGACAAGACAGATCCCCCCTTAGCCCCCGCTCGCGGAGAATGGACGGAAGATGAGCGGAAGATGCTTTGCGGGCGACCTCCCGCGCCCGCTTGTCCACATCGCGGATCATCCGCCTGGAAAAAATGGTGCCGGTCGCGTCGGACGAGTACACACCGGCGGTCTTGAGTTCCTGCAGCAGCCGGGAGACGGTGACGACGGAGGAGCCGACCAAAGTGGCGAGCTCGGCCGCGGTCATAGGCCTGCCGGCATGTTGGAGGTAACCCCGCCGCTGTGCCTGATCCATCAACGCGAGCATGTCAATCCAGAGGCCTCGCGCCTCGAGCGAAACGCTTCGCACGCCGGAATCCCCCAGCCAATGCGAGAAGTACCACTTGATCCATTCCTGTTGCTTACCTGCCACGCTCGTACTCTGAGTTTGTTTGCAGCCGCGCGCCCGGGTGGCACTGGACTTCGGCGAGCTCAGTTGAGTCGCGGCCTGCCCGCCAGTGGCTTCAAAGCGCAATGTTTCCCCGGGAACGCACGGCGGAGTGAGATGGGCCGTTTGATGCGATCGCTGACCGCGTGGGCCTCGCAAAAAAACGTGAGGCGGCTAGCCCGCAGGACAAGACGCAGGCGGCAAGCCGCCAGTGGCACCGGGCGTGATGGCTAGCCGCAGTGCGTGCGAGTAAAACCGTCATGCGGCTAGCCCGCAGGAAAGAACGCCGGCCGCGCGCTTCCTGCGCGGGCCGGCGCGACTCGACTCCGTTCGATCGGAACTCCTGTTCCGTTCCCTCTGGCCGCGATTTCCAGCAATCCGTTTTCGCGGCGAATCTCA
Organism: Planctomycetaceae bacterium; assembly: GCA_035623955.1. Lineage (GTDB taxonomy): Bacteria > Planctomycetota > Planctomycetia > Planctomycetales > Planctomycetaceae > DASPSM01. The sequence goes on along the minus strand of DASPSM010000870.1, from coordinate 2,319 downwards.
ATCACGAATCGTGCTCACGTCGTCGCTGGCGCTGGCGCTTGCCCCGCAGTCGCGGCGGATTTCTGCTACCGCTTCCGCCCGTTTGAGCAGGCGGGTCAACGTGGTTCGATCCAAGTCCCATTTCTTAGAGAGCGTGCGCTTCGATAAGCCGTGATCATATTCGTATTTGAGCTGACGCAGTTCCTCGTCGGTCATCGGCACCGCTCGCGTCGGTGGGCGGATTCGACCCTTGGCGTAGGCATCTCGGATGTTGTCCGCTTGCGTTCCCACACGAAGATGGGCCGGGTTGCAACACAACCGGACGTCGCAGGAGTGCATCACGATTTGTCCCGGCTTTAGACTGCCGCCACTGAGGCGAAACGCGACGCGGTGAGCGACGATGAGCGATCCGTCGAGCCCGAACCCGCCGTACCCCACTCCCCGTTGGCTGGCTGTCCAAAGCCAGCAATCGCCATTGGGGCCATGGCCCGGCGTTTTGTCGACCTTGGCCCAGAATCGCTCCGCTTCGCGCTTGGTGAGCCGCCGCATATTCGTGATTCCTTTACGCACTTTGACGAACGGCACCGACCTGACGGAAGGCTCGGGGCCGCCGCACCGTTTCAACGGCGGCCTCGAGCGGAATTTCGACTATCTCGCCCGGCGCCAGCTCGCGCCCGGCAAGAAAGAGAGCGACGCTCGGCGGCAAATACACGTTTGTGGCATGCCCCGGCTCGCTCGTGCCGTTGATGTAGCTGAACCACTCGCCGTCCTCGTGCGACGGCTCGGACGTAAACAGGTGACGAGACTTGTCGCCGCATCGATCGCGGCAGATCCAGACGCTGCGTGGCATGCGCGCACCTTCCTCGCAGGAAAAACGCCGGGCGTTTGAAAAGACGTGCGAAGACCTACTTCGCCCCGGCGCGTCCTTTAACGTCGATCGCGCCGGCTGTCTGCCAGAGCGGGAACGTCCCGCGGTGAACCGAGCACTCGACCGGCGCTGCGAAGCAGCCTTTGCGATTCGCACATGCCGGTCGTTTTCGCGTGCTCATGCTGCCAATGTACTCGGGCAACGAAGCGAGTCAACAACGTTTCGCTGCGCGAGCGCGGTCGCAGAGCCGCGCGCTGCGCTAGTGTTGTGTCAGCATAGCGCCGGTGTGGTGGGCGCATTGATTTCCAGCTTTTTTGAAAATTTTTTGGGAGCCGTTGGCTGATCGTGCGTTTCACTCCTGTTGGTCGCGAAGCGCGGCGCCTCTGTGCGGCAGCGGAGCGGGGGCTCTCCGGTCGGCGCTCAACTCCGGGGAATTTGGCGTACCGGAAGACGGCGAGCGCCGCTACCATTCGCCCCGGCCCGAGTTGGCACAAATATTAAAATGGAGTGGTCCGATGTCTCGTATCGTCTCTGCGCTTGCGCTTACGGCATTCCTTTCGGCCGGCATCGTCATCCTGGGGAAGGCCCGGGCAGCGTCGCCCGACAAAGCGGATGTCGTCACTTTCACGCCCATCAGGACGCCGAAAGGAGAGGCCATTCAAGTGACCGTCGGGGACATCGCCTTTGAGGTGCCGAGCCTCGAATTGAAGCGAAACGACAACATCAAACTGTTGGTGATCGCCAACAACGGCGAGCTGGGGACCATTCTTCCATTCGATTCGGCTGTTCCGCATCGAGTGGAAGATCTGCGCGCAATCGCCGTGCGAGGCAAATCGTACTCGCTGTCGATTCGACAACCGCCGTCATCGGCCTATTTCCACCAGGCCGCCCGGTAGGTCACGTCCGCCGGCTATTTTCGGTTCTCCTGATCGCCGCCCGACCTCCCAAAGAAGAGCGAAACGAAAAACCACAAAACGAGCCCGACCGGGAGAAGAAAAGCAACTGCAACCGCAGCGACAACGACCAACTGGACAATGCTCACGGACCGTCTCCCCAAGCAATCCGAGTGTCACCCCAAGGGAGCCTCGGCTCCGGGGTAACGGTGCGCTAGTGAAACGGGAACGAGAGCAGCATGCCGCCGGATCGCCCCGGAAGCAATAAGCGATTTCACTTCCCGATGCAGACCCAGTCTGCTTGGCTGCGGCTGCCCGCTTAGAGCCCGAATCCTCGTTTTGAAGAGTTCTTTGCGGGCCCGCTTTGCGGTCCGGGGACAAGCGCCCGCTCAAAGAAAGAGCCAAAGAGCGAGCGACCGCAGGCGACCCGCACACGGTGTGAAAAAAAAGCCCCGCCGAAGCGGGGCCGGTCAATCACTATGCGATTGCGTAAGTCCGTGGCGAAGCGCCGCGACTATCGCGGCGGATTGGCCGCCGGGGAGGCGACTCTCAGGTCATTTTGGACGGCGGAGACTGAAG
>DASPSM010000856.1:0-2188 GCA_035623955.1 Planctomycetaceae bacterium | reverse complement strand
CCGGTCACCAGATAGTCGGCCGTTTGATCGCGCGACAAAAAGTTCATCGGCACCATGAAGAACTGGGTCGATGCGCCGCCTTGCAGAAACAGGACCTCGTAATCGTCCGGAATGCCGCCGACCTCGCGGAAGAGGGCCACGGTCTCGTGGTAGACGGCCAAGAAGGCTTTGCCCCGATGCGAATGTTCCAGGATGCCGATCCCCGTGTCGCCCAACGACAATAGGGCGTCGCGGGCCTCTTCGAGCACCGGGAGCGGCAGAACGGCCGGACCGGCGGCAAAATTGAATATCCGCTTGGTCATCGGGACCGAAATTCCTTTCTGGAGGCGTGGCGCTGAGCCCGGCTGACTCCGTTCGAGACACCGCCGCCGCGCGGGGGTTCGCCGGGGACCGCGGTCGGACGGCCAACGTTGCTATAGCGGGTGTCGACAGTCAGCGTCAACTTTGCCGGCTGTGCGGCAGCGGACAAGTCGAGCCGCCGCTTTTGCGTCGCTGTCGGCACGCGGCTATGATGCTCTTTGCAGCGAATTCCTGCCTGTCTCCGGGCATCCCCAGGTCTCCGGTCCTATGAGCCGAGTTTCGCAAAGTCCGCGCCAAGCGGTCGGTCCCCGTCCGCAGCCGTTTCAGGCGCCGCAGGGCGATCTGGCGGTGCTCGCCGGCTCCGGCAACCCTCTCTTGGCGCAGGCGATCGCGACCGAGTTGGGCGTGCCGCTCTCGCCCTGCCGGGCTCACGTCTTCAGCGAAGGCAACGTCTTTGTCCAAATCAAGGACAACGTGCGGGGCCGCGATACGTTCATCATTCAGGGGGTGCACTACCCAGTTAACGACAACTTCGTCGAGCTCTTGTTTTGGATCGACGCCCTCAAACGGGCGAGCGCCCAACAAGTGACGGCCGTCATTCCCTTCTTCAGCTACGCGAAAGGGGACAAAAAGGACGAGCCGCGCGTGTCGATCCGGGCCCGCGTCTGCGCCGATGCCATCGAGGCGGCCGGGGCCGACCGCGTGTTGACGATGGATCTGCACAGCCCGCAGATTCAGGGGTTCTTCGCCATCCCGGTGGATCATCTCTACGGGCGGCACGTGATTTCGGAGCACGTGCGAAGGCTCAACATTTCCGACCTGGTCGTTTGCAGTCCCGACACGGGCTTCGCCAAGGACGCCTCGGCGTACGCGCAGCTTCTCGGCGTCCCCGTCGTCATCGGTAACAAACACCGGGCCGACCACAGCGAACGGGCCGAGGTGCTGGAAGTCATCGGCGAGGTGAAGGGCAAGAACATTTTGATCGTCGACGACTTCACCATCACGGGCAATTCGCTGATCAGCATGGCCGATCTGCTGAAGCGCCGCGGAGCGCTCGATGTCTACGCGGCGGTGACGCACGGAGTTCTCTCGAAAGGGGCCGCCGCGCGACTGGCCGCCAGCCCGATCAAGCAGCTGTTTATCACCGACACGATCGAGAACGTGCAGGATCCGCTGCCGCCGAACGTGTCGGTGATTTCCGTGGCCGGCCTGTTTGCCAAGGCGATCCGCTCGATCCACGACCGCACGAGCGTCAGCAGCCTGTTTCCGGACACGCGTTTGCCGGGTTGAGGCGAGCGGCTTCGTGAGCTCGTCCCCTCGTGCGCGCCCGCGATCGCCCCCTTGCATCTTAATTGCTTGCATGCAACGCTGGGCGGACGGCGCCCTTTTGTCGCGCCTTGTCGGTGACACTTCGGGGAAAGCGCCCGTGTCGGTCGACGAGCTCAAAAAGCAGACTCCGATGATGGAGCGGTATCTGGAGGTCAAGCGCCAGAATCCGGGCTCGCTGCTCCTCTTTCGCATGGGCGACTTCTATGAGCTGTTCTTCGATGACGCCCAGCTCGCGGCGAAAGTGCTCGGTCTGACCCTCACCAGCCGCGATAAGGGATCGCCCAACCCAGTGCCGATGGCGGGCTTTCCCTACCATGCCCTCGAAAACTATTTGCAGAAGCTGATTCACGCCGGGCTGCGGGTCGCGATTTGCGACCAAGTCGAGGATCCCAGGCTGGCCAAAGGGCTCGTCCGCCGCGAGGTGACGCGGATCGTCACGCCGGGGACGCTCGTCGACGAAGGGCTGCTCGACCCAAAGAAGTGCAACTTTCTGGCGAGCCTCTGGCCGGAAAAGCACGCGATCGGGCTGGCTTGGCTGGAGCTGTCGACGGGCCGGTTC
>DASPSM010000851.1:0-5793 GCA_035623955.1 Planctomycetaceae bacterium | reverse complement strand
ACGGTCACCGTGAAGGACTCGCAGTTGGCCGGCTCGTCCGCCGAATCGCGGGTCGAAGCGCCGGCCACGGCCGCCGATCTGGGGAACTTCGGCTCGCGCGAGTGGTTCCGGTCGGTTTTGATCGATTTCAAGAATCATTTCGCCCCCTTGCGTAACGCGGCCGACAAAAAAGTCGGCGAAGATCTGCTCGACAACGGCGAAATGGCCGACTGGTCCGAAACGAACAAGGCCGCCTTGAATGATCCGGCCAACAAACAGAGCCTCGACGCGCTGGTCGAGTTTCTGGCGTCGCAATCGGGCCGCTTCGCGCCGACCGCCGAGCAAGAGCGGCTCGCGGAACAGGGCCGGGCGATCTTCGAGACGGGGACGCTCGCGAAGGGCAAGCTCTCGGCCAACTGCGTCGATTGCCACTCAATTGCAGCAGCGGGCAAAAAGGGGGGCGCCAAGGAAACCTCGGCCCCCGTGCTTGCCGGCTACGGAAGCGCCGCATGGTTGAAGCGGTTCATCGCCGACCCCGCGCGTCCGGAAAACTACGGCGAGCACAATCACATGCCGGCCTTCAAAGACAAACTGAGCCCGCGCGAGAGCGACCTGCTCGCGCGATGGCTGGCCGGCGATTATTACCGCCCGCACACGACCGCGGCCGCCGATTGATCGCGTCATCGTCAGCTGCTCTCGTAGGGCAGGCTGTGGAATCGTTGGCGCGTCAGTTTCCCAAGCCGACGACTTTGTCGTCGGTTCTTCCTTCGAGCGCCGGGATCCGACGGCAAGCCGTCGGCTTGGGAAAAGTATGGCTCACCTCAAATTCCACTACAACGCCTGGGCGCGGCGGATGTCGCGTGGGGCGTAGACCCCGCCGGCGATGATCAACACAACGGCCACGACCGCATAGATTGCGGCCGTGGCCGACATCACCTGGCCAAGGGTCAAATCGAACCGCGTGGTCGCCAGTCCCGTCGCGCTCGTGGCGACGCAGGCGCCGAACCAGCCGATCATGTTGGCCAGGCCGAGCATGGTCGCGCGCCGCGAGGGATGCACGACGTCGTACATCGAGGCCCAGATGTTCGCGTCGTAAATCCCCTTGGCCAGCCCGAAGCACGTCAAAAAGACCAGAAGCGGCACCGCCTGCATCGTCGCCCCCGAAAGATAGATGAAGGGAATTCCCAGAACGGCCCCCAGCGACTGGCTGAGGATCCGCCCGCCGGCGAAGAAGACGCGGGCCCGGTCGGCGAGCGCTCCCCCCAGGATCGAGCCGACGATGCTCGCCACCTGCAGGTAAAACGTCGCGCTGAAGGCGGCCGTCCCGAGGTCCATGTGAAACATGTCGTGCAGGTATTTCGGCATCCAGCTCAAGAAGACAAAGGCGACCGAGTTCGCTCCGAAAAATGCCAGAATGAGCAGCACGGCGCTAGGCGTTGCCAGCAGCTCTCCCAAGAATTGGCGCAGCGGGATCGCCGCAGGCTCGGCGGTCTCATCAGCGTGGGCGGGCGCTGGCGGGCTCCCCGAGCCGCGCTCGGCCGCTTCGCGTCGCTCGGCCTCGTTTCGGGCCGGCTCACGCAGAAAGATCGCCAGCACAATCCCAAGCACAATGCCCGCCACGCCGAATACCTTGAACGGGATCTGCCACTGGCCGAAATAAGCCGCCAGAAATCCGGCGAGCGTCGTCCCGCCGATGGTGCCCGCATAAACGCTCGTCTGGTGCAGCCCCATGGCCAGCGATCGCGTGCGGTTGGTGTGATAGTCGCTGATCAACGACATCGTCGCCGGAAAATAGAACGTCTCCCCCAGCCCCTCGGTCGCCCGCACGACGACGAACTCGACCAATCGCCGGCAAAAGCCGGTGGCCCACGTCACCGCGCTCCACACCACCAGTCCACCCAAGATCAACGATTTGCGGCGGACGCGATCCCCCACCTGACCCGCAAACGGCGAACTCAGGGCGTAAACCCCCATGAAAGCCGAGATGATGTAGCCGAGCTGCTCGTCGCTGAAATGATATTCGCTCTGCAGCACGGTCCCGACCGCGTTGATCGCCATCCGGTCGGCGTAATTGAAGAAGCAGATGAACCACAGCATGCCCACGACCCACCACTTGTATGAGGGACGTGGGGCGCCTGCGAGTGAGGGCACTGCGGACGGCTCGTGGCTCAAGCGGGACCTCGGCGGCAGGAGAGAGCGGGGTCATCCACTGTCACGAGTCCGCCCCGCAGGGTCAAGCCGCTTGATTTAAAGCTAGTCCGCGACGGGCATGCGAATCCGCGGCTTGCGCAGCGAGTCGAGCCGATCAAGCGCGCGATCGGCCGACAGTAGCCGCCCATATGTGGTGCGGTGCGTCATCACAACGACCGGCACGATCGATTCCGCCGAGTCACTCTCCGGCGCCTCGTGCTGGATGATTGACGCCAGACTGATGTCGTGGCGTCCCAGGATGTCGGCAATGTCCGCGAAGACGTGCGGGCGATCGATCACGTTGAACCGCAGGTAATAGCGGTTGGCCACGTCCTCGGGACGCTGAACGCTCACCGGCGGACGATCGCGCCAGACGTCGATCCGCGGGAACGTGAGCGCGGCGCGTCCCGTGGCGACGTCGATCAAATCGGCGACCACAGCCGATGCTGCCGGCATTTGGCCCGCCCCGGCTCCGGAGAGCACCGTCTTCCCGACGGCATCCCCCTCCAAGGCGATCATGTTGAACGCCCCGCCGCACTGCGCGAGCGGGTGGTCGCGATGGACGAGCGTCGGCTGCACGTGCATCTCCAGTTGGCCGTCGATCAGCTTGGCGACCGCGAGCAGTTTGACCACGTATCCCAGCTCGGCGGCATATTTGAGATCGGCCTGCTCGAGCGAGTCGATTCCCTGCCGCGTGAAGGACGAGAGTGGAACTTTGGTACCGAACGCGAGCTGAACAAGCAGGTCGAGCTTCTGCGCGGCATCGGTGCCGTCCACGTCCATCGTCGGATCGGCCTCGGCGTATCCGAGTCGCTGAGCGTCGGCCAGGATCTTCTTGTAAGGCCGGTCCCGCGCGAGCATTTCGGTGAGGATGAAGTTGCTTGTGCCGTTGAGAATCGCCTCGATTCCGGTGATCTGATTGGCGGTCATCGACTGGTTGATGCAAGCAATGATTGGGATGCCGCCGGCGACCGCTCCCTCGAAGGCGATCGTGCGCCCCAGTTCTCGAGCCCGGGCGAACAGGGCATCGCCGCGTTCGCACAAGAGCGCCTTGTTGGCGGTGACGACGTCCTTGCCCGCTGCAAGCAATGCCTGAAAGATCTCGAACGTCGGCGTGACGCCACCGATCAGCTCGATCGCGACGTCGATCTCGCGATCGTCCAACACCCGGCGATAGTCATCGCTCACGATGCCGGGAGGCAGAATCACCGCGCGGGGTTTGTGCAGATCGCGAACGATCACGCGCCTGAGCTCAATAAGCCGTCCGGCCCGCCGGGCCACGCGCTCGTGATACTCCAGCAGAATTTTGGCGACGCCGGCGCCGACGTTTCCCAAGCCCAGCAGGGCGACGCGCAACGGAGTCATGGATTGTTCGTGTTCAGTCGGCCGGCTGGCAAAGAAGATTGTTAATTTGTGCGACCAATTGCGGTTATCGCCGGAGAGCGTCGAACTGGTCGTTTCGCGGTCGTCATTCTGGCGCACGGGCTGGGCCGGGGTCAATCGGCCGGCCCGTGCGCAAACCGGCCATTTCGACGCGGCTTTGCGACCAAATCGCTTGAACGCGGCGACGCGATTCCGCATTCTATGGAGAAGAACTGCCGCGCTGCGGTCGGCGAACACTCCCGGGATGGAAAAGGACGTCATGATGACTACGTCGATCGATGGGCCCGCACGTATCGGTGCGGTCAATTATCTGAATTCCAAGCCCCTCATCGAGGGGCTCGCCGAACTGCTGCCCGAGGCTGAGCTAACGCTCGATTATCCGAGCCGATTGGCCGACGACCTCGAAGCGGGGCGGCTCGACGTTGCGCTGGTGCCTTCGATCGAGGTGCTGCGGCACCGGAACTACGAAGTTGTGTCTGACGCCTGTGTGGCGACCCGCGGACCGGTGATGAGCGTCAAACTCTATAGCCGCGTGCCGTTCGGGCTGATTCGCTCGCTGGCCCTCGATGCGGGCTCGCGGACGAGTGCCGCTTTGGTGCGGATCATGCTGCGCGAGCGGTTCGGTGTCACTCCGCGGCTGGATGCTTTTCCGTTGGAGCAATCGCCTGCGGAAATTCGCTCCGACGCATTTCTGATGATCGGCGACCGGGCGATGCACGAGCCCGAGGCGCCGTTTGTCGCGACGTGGGATCTCGGCGAGGAATGGTTGCGCTGGACCGGGCTGCCGTTCGTGTTTGCCGTCTGGGCCGCCCGCGCGGGGACCGAATTCTCCGCGGTCGAAGAGGCCCTGGGCCAGGCCCGCGATTTGGGGGTTGCCCGGGCGACGACGATCGCCAAACGGGAAGCTCCGCTGCTTGGATTGAGCGAAGCCACCGCTTACAACTATCTGACCAAGAACCTGCACTTTCGCATCGGGCCGGCCGAACGGAGCGGCTTGAGGTTATTCTCGCGTCTGGCGGCCGGTCTGCAACTTATTCCCGAGGGGGTGGAGCTTGTCTTCCGCGATTGCGCCCCTGCTTGAAAAAGCAGTCGCCGGCGAGCGGCTGACCTTCGACGAAGGTCTGCGACTGATCGAATCTCACGACCTGATCGCGCTGGGCCGCGCTGCCGATGCCGTCACGCGGCGTCTGCATCCGGAGCCCTTCCGCACCTACAACATCGACCGCAACATCAACTACACCAATGAATGTGCCGCGGTCTGCGATTTCTGCGCTTTCTATCGGCCGCCCGGCCACGAAGAAGTTTACGTGCTGCCGCGCGAGGTCCTGTATAAAAAAATCGAAGAGACGGTGGCTCTCGGCGGGGACCAGATCCTGATGCAGGGAGGCCTGCACGCGAAGCTGCCGCTGGAATGGTACGAGGAGCTGCTGGCCGATCTCAGGGCTCGCTACCCGCAGGTCAACATCCATGGGTTCAGTCCTCCGGAAATCCATCACTTCACCAAGATCAGCAAGCTGCCACTGAGGACCGTGCTCGAGCGGCTCAAGGCCGCGGGGCTCGGCAGTCTCCCGGGAGGCGGCGCCGAAATCCTCGTCGACCGCGTGCGCAAGGAAATCACGCGCGGCAAGGTCCTCACCGACGATTGGCTCAACGTCAATCGCGTCTGGCACCAGATGGGGGGCCGCTCGACGGCGACGATGATGTTCGGCCACGTCGAGACGCTGGCCGAGCGGATCGAACACCTCGAGCGTTTGCGACAGCTTCAGGACGAGACGGGCGGCTTTACCGCGTACATTTGCTGGACGTTTCAGCCCGACAACACAGCCATGTCGCATATCCCGCCGGCCGGAGCCTTCGAGTACTTGAAGACGCAAGCGGTCAGCCGCCTGTACCTCGACAACTTTGCGAACATCCAGTCCTCCTGGGTGACCCAAGGAGAGAAGATCGGTCAGATGGCCCTGTTCTTCGGTGCCAACGACATGGGCAGCCTGATGATCGAGGAGAATGTCGTCGCTCAAGCCGGAACGGTGTATTACCTCTCCTTGGAGACGATCCGTCGCTGCATTACAGAGGCTGGCTACATTCCGCGGCAGCGGAATGTCTTTTATCAGTACATCGACGACTACGACCCGGTCGCGACGCCAACAGCCCCCCCACCACGGACGGTACCGGCCCTTCCACCCGCTGGATTGGTTTCCCTGAACTGATCCTCCCCTAGGATTCGTTTGGCACAACTGCTCC
>DASPSM010000848.1:0-5476 GCA_035623955.1 Planctomycetaceae bacterium | reverse complement strand
CGAGCGCTCGAGCAGTACGTTGAAAGCAACCCCTCTTCGAGTGCGGCCCACTTTCTGCTGGCGTATCACTATCTGACCTGCACTCATACCGACGACGCCGCGAAGGAACTCAAGAAAGTCGTCGAGCTGACTCCGAAGGATTCGGTGGCGGCCCAGCTGCTCGCCACGATCGCCAAGCCGCAAACCGACGCGAGTGCGACGACGCCTCCCGCCGCCGCGGGCGCGAACGAGAAACCGATGACCTCGGCGGCGCTCGCCGGCGACTGGGTTTCGCGTCGCGACGATGGCTCAACGATTCAGCTGAAATTCACCAACGACGCGAAGTTCACCTGGATTTACACGTCCGGCGGCAAGACGCAGCAGTTCGGCGGAACGGCGGCCGACGCCAATGGGCTGTTGGCCCTGCAGCGCGACGACGGCAACGCCATGATGGCGCACGTCACTGCCGTGGACGGCGGCGGTTTCCGTTTCCGTCTCGTGGGCGGGCCACCCAATGACCCGGGCCTGCTGTTTACTCACTAGTGGCAGTTTCAAAACCCTCTCCCATTCCGATGGGAGAGGGTAGAGTGAGGGCTCTTCTGGCTTTCTCAGAGAATTTAAAGGGCGGCCCTCACCCCGGCCCTCTCCCGGCAGACCGGGAGAGGGTGGTTATGAAACCATCTCTAGAGCACTGGGGGCGGCGAAGACGCCGACCCCAGCCACCCTGACGTCTCAAAACCCTCTCCCATTCCGATGGGAGAGGGCAGGGTGCGGGAAACTCAGCGCAAAAATGACCGGCGACTTGCCGCAACATGGCGAACACGGCACGAAGGCTTCGCAACCGGCAGAGCGAGCCGGCGCCAGAAGCGGCGCGGGCGGCGGAGGAAAAGCCGCACTGCATTTCTCGAAGCGGCAGATTGTGCTGGCGATCGTGATCGCCGCCGCCTCGGACGCGCTGTGTGCCTTTGTTGTGTTTGCCCCGCCCGCGGTGTGGGCCGTAGACGGGCTCACGGCGGTGCTGCTGTTTGCGGTGCTGGGGTGGTCCTGGCTCCTGTTGCCGGGGCTCGTGCTCGAGGCGATCCCTGGCTTGGGAGTGATCCCGTTCTGGCTGCTCGTCGTGGGCGCGATTCTCCTCTGGGGAACCGCGCGCCCGAAGTTGAAATGAATCGGCCCGTGCTGAGAAACCAATTTGCCAGAAAGAAAGAGAGGCAAAGACGATGAACGCTCGACGATTGTTGAGAATCGGCCTGACTCTCGTGGTGGCGCTCGGGCTTTGGGTGGGTCTAGGGAGCAGCGCGCGGGCCCAGTATGGGTACGGGCCCTGGTATTACACCAGCCCTGCCTACGGCTATGGATATGGCTGGTATCCCTGGGGACGGCCGGTCTACTACGGTGGCTACTACCGTCCCGCGTACTCTTACGGCACGTACTACGCACCCGCGGCTCCGTATTGGGGAGGCTACGGTTACGGTTATTACCCGGGCTACGCCTATGGCTCATGGCCCGGTTACGGTTACGGCGCGTCGTACGCTTACCCATGCTGCCGGTGAACGGACTGGGCACCGCTCGTTTGAAGTCGAGACGACTCTGCAAAATCGAAATGACCTGATTGCCGGCGCTTGCGCTGGGACATTTGAATTCGTCCGCGAAACGAACTCAACAGGGGAGATGCGCACATGAAGATTTCGAGATTGCCGTGGCTCGCCGCCGGCAGCTTAGGATTGCTGCTGGGCTACCTCGTTGCCACGGGACGATTGGCGCCCGATCCGCAAGTCCGCGCGGGCGACAGGGAGCAGAGTCGGAGACAGCTGGCACTGGCACAAGCTGAGACCGACTCGTCCAAAACAGGCGCGGGATCGGAACAGGCGACCGGGGAGCCGGGATCGCCGAGCGCGACGACGACGATCAGCGGCAAACAGTTGCCGGCGCCCGACCCGAAGTTCGGCGGCGTGATCAAGGACGGGGCCCTGCAGTCAAAACCGTGGTGGCCGCCGCGCGTTGTGCCGCCCAAGCAGGCGCCGAACATCCTGCTGATCATGACCGACGACTCGGGTTTTGGCGTTCCGAGCACGTACGGCGGCGTGATCCCGACGCCCGCCATGGATCGCATCGCGAAGTCGGGGCTGCGCTACACGCAGATTTGCTCGACCGCACTCTGCTCCCCGACGCGCGCCGCGCTGATTACGGGCCGCAACCACCACTCGGCAGGCTTCGGAGTCGTCTCGGAGCAGTCGACTGGCTTCCCGGGGTACAACAGCATCATCGCCAAAGAAAAGGCGACCATCGGCCGGATCCTCTTGGACAACGGGTTCGCCACTTCGTGGTTCGGCAAAGATCACAACACGCCCGCCTTCGCGGCGAGTCAGGTCGGGCCCTTCGACCAATGGCCGAGCGGGATGGGCTTCGAGTACTTCTACGGCTTTGTCGGAGGTGACGCGAACCAGTGGGAGCCGAACCTGTTTCGCAACACCACGCAGATCTACCCGTTCCTGGGCAAGCCGGGTTGGAACCTCGTCACCGGCATGGCAGACGACGCCATCGATTGGCTCAACCGGATCAATCAGATCGATCCGAGCAAGCCCTTCTTCTGCTATTACGTCCCCGGCGCCACGCATGCGCCCCACCATCCCACCAAGGAATGGGTCGACAAGATCCACGACATGCATCTGTTCGACGAAGGCTGGAACAAGCTCCGCGACACCATCTTCGCGAACCAGAAACGGCTCGGCGTCATCCCGCAGGATGCGAAGCTCACGCCGTGGCCCAAAGAGATCCTCAAGGAATGGGATCAGTGCACGCCGGCTGAAAAGAAGTTGTTCCTTCGGCAGGTCGAGGTCTTCGCCGCCTTCGCGGCCTACAACGATCACGAAATCGGCCGCGTAATCCAGGCAGTCGAAGACATGGGCAAGCTCGACAACACGCTGATCATTTACATCAACGGCGACAACGGCACGAGTGCCGAGGGCGGGCTTTTCGGAACGCCGAACGAGGTTGCGTTTTTCAACGGAGTCGCGGTCCCCGTCGAGGTGCAGCTCGCCAAATACTACGACGATTGGGGAACCGAGAAGACGTACAACCACATGTCGGCTCACTGGGCGTGGGCCTTCGATACGCCCTTTAGCTGGTTCAAGCAGATCGCGTCGCACTGGGGCGGCGTCCGACAGGGGATGTGCGTCTCGTGGCCGGGCCATATCAAAGACGTCGGCGGAGTCCGCCACCAGTTCTGTCATGTGATCGACGTCATGCCGACGCTGCTCGAGGTCTGCGGCATTCCCGCTCCCGAGTACGTGGATGGCATCAAGCAAGCGCCGATCGAGGGCACGAGCTTCGCCTACACGTTCGACGCAGCCAACGCCAACGAGCCCTCCCGACACAAGACCCAGTATTTCGAGATGATGGGCGACCACGCCATCTATCACGAAGGCTGGATCGCGAGCACCAAAGTGGTCCGTCCCCCCTGGGAGGCCTTCGGCGCGGCCAATCCCGATCCGCTCAACAACGTCACCTGGGAACTCTACGACCTGAGCAAGGACCCGACAGAGTGCGACGACGTTGCAGCCCAGTATCCCGAGAAGATCAAAGAGATGAAGGAGCTGTTCCTGCGCGAAGCGGAGAAGTACCAGGTCCTGCCCCTGGACGCGTCGGTGGCGGCCCGCATCGTGACGCCGCGCCCCAACATCACGGCCGGCCGAACGGAATTTGTTTACACCCGACCCATGACCGGCCTGCCACAAGGCGACTCGCCGGTCCTTCTGAATAGTTCCTACACGATCACGGCCGACCTCGACGTGCCCCAAGGCGGCGCCGAAGGCATGATCGTCACGTCGGGGGGCCGCTTCGCCGGCTACGGTTTCTACCTGCTCAAGGGGAAACCGGTCTTCCTCTGGAATCTGATTGACCTGAAACGGATCAAGTGGGAAGGCCCCGAGGCGCTGACGCCGGGCCGGCACACCGTCGAATTCGACTTCAAGTACGAGGGCCTGGGCATCGGCACGCTGGCCTTCAACAATATGAGCGGTCTGGCTCGCCCCGGCACCGGCACTCTCAAAGTCGATGGCAAGGAAGTCGCGACCCAAAAGATGGAACGCACGCTGCCGATGATTCTGCAATGGGACGAAAGCTTCGACGTCGGCTCCGACACGCTCACCGGCGTGAACGACGCGGACTACCAGCCGCCGTTCCCGCTGACGGCCAGGCTCAACAAGCTGACGATCAAGGTGGACCGTCCGAAGCTCTCCCCCGAGGACATCAAAAAACTCGAAACCGCCCAGCGGGATAACCACGCGAGCGAATAATCGCCGTCGAAAACAGTCGGGCCGAAAAGGTGGAGCGCCGGCACCGCGTGCGTGATAGACTGGCCGGTGCGATCGCGAACTGCCGAGACCCAGTCGAGCGAGTCGCGCTGGTCGAACCCGATTTCACACCTCGATTCACCCCGGAGGAAGTTCGCATGGCGACGACCGTCAGTCCGAATGTGGCGCCAGTCGATTCGCACGTCTTGAAGCGGGGTTGGGGCTGGATCTTCGTGCTGGGCATCCTGGAGATCGTCCTGGGGACGATCGCGATCGGCGCCTCGTATCTCGCCACCGCGGTGGCGGTCGTTTTCGCCGGATGGATGCTCCTGATCGGCGGAATCCTCTCCGCCGGCCACGCCTTCTGGCGCAAACACTGGAAGGGCTTCTTCCTCGATCTGGCCATCGGCGTGCTGTATATCGTCGCCGGTCTGATGATGGTGGGCAACCCGGTGGCCGCGGCCGTCTCGCTGACGCTGTTGATCGCCATGTTCCTGCTGATGGAGGGGATTTTCCGGATCATCGTGGCCCTTTCGGGGCAGCTGGAGCACCGGGGCTGGGTGATGCTCAACGGCCTGATCACTGCGGGACTGGGCATCCTGATCTGGCGACAGTGGCCCCTCTCGGGACTGTGGGTGATCGGCCTGTTCGTCGGAATCGAAATGATTTTCTACGGCTGGTCTCTCGTGATGCTCAGCCTGGTTGTCAAAGGAGCGATTGTGCCGGCCGAGGCGCCGGCACGATAAATTGAGTGCCTGGCTAAAGCGGTTTCATAATCACCCTCTCCCGGTCCGCCGGGAGAGGGCCGGGGTGAGGGCTGCCTTTGAAATCGTAAAGAAAGCCAAGAAGAGCCCTCACCCTAACCCTCTCCCATCGGAATGGGAGAGGGGACTGCATCCGGCCGTGGTGCGTGCCCGTCGGAACCAGCCTTCACGTCACAGCGAAACATCGAACGCAAATCCATCGCTTGGGAGAAACGAAGCCATGCCCCGACCAGGACTGACCCGGACGAACTACGCCAGAATCTGCCGGCGAATGGCCCTCGCCGCGGCCGGTGTCGTGCTCATGACTTGCGTTTCGGCGGCCCAAAACCCGGCCTCCAAGGAAGCAGCGCCGCCAGCCAAATCCCCAGCCCCGGAAACTGCCACTGCCACGGCTCCCGCGAAAACTCCCTCTGCCCCGGAGACTTCCAACGAGGCCGCCAT
>DASPSM010000831.1:0-8207 GCA_035623955.1 Planctomycetaceae bacterium | reverse complement strand
GTCGGTGACGACGGCTGGCAATCCTCGGAATTGCTTGTGAAGTCGCACAATCGCCGAGCGAACCGGCCCCCCCTTTGAATCAACCACAGTTCCGGTAATAGCGGGAATCGGTCGGGATCCGACCGAGATGACGCGCCTTTGATCGTCGGGGCGCACGTCCAAGTCCACGAATTCCGGCTCGACGATGGAGTTCCGCGGCTGCAGGCGGAGCCTGGCCCGGCCGGCAGTCAGCGGTAGCGAGAAATCTCCGTTCTCGGCGGCGCGCGTCGAGCCGGCGAACGCCCAGCCGGGCCCGACGCGTTCGTCGATCGCGGCACGCCCCGGATCGGCGACATATCCCCAAATGACGACGTCATTGCTGCCAAAGGGCTTGCGAGTCTCGCGATCGAGCAGGCGGGCCGAAAAGACGACTTTGGGATAGACCGTCATCCTGAACTCTTGGGTGGCACCGGCCGGGATTAGGTAAGACTCGCTGGGATCCCCGTCGCTCATCTGCGGGACAATCGTGAACTTGGGGTGATCCAGGTACAGATAGGTCAACAAGCCCGGCTCAACCGGCAACACAAGTTGGTCGCCCTCGATTGGCAGGTTCTCGAACGTGTAGTGCGTCGGCGAAGGTGTACCGAGCACGGAAGAACGCAGACTGCTGAGCACCTGGACCCGCTCGAGCCTTGCGACCCTTTCGGGCGGGCTCAGATGGATCCGGATGAAGCCTCCCTTCGTGAGCTTGACCGAAGGAGGAGCCGACCGCTCGCGCACCTCGATGTCAAATGCCGCGGGCGCGAAGTTCGGATGGGCGACGATCCCCGTGAGGCGTGTGCCCGCGGGAAGCGGCAACAACACAAGGCGACCATCGGTGCCGCTGACAAAGGTCGGGATGCCCAGACGCTGACTGAGATCAAAGGCCGTCACCCGATAAGCCGCGCCGGCCGGCCCGCTCCATTTGAGAGATCGCGCGTGCGCCCCAGCGAGAGGCTTGCCGTCCGGGTCGCGAACGACGATGGCAGCCGGGAAAGCTGGCTCGAGGCGCATGTCGGAGAGCGTCAATTGCTCCCCCGCGTCGATGTTCACGCCGCGGCCGATGATCGCCCGATCCTTCGGAAAGACCAGAATGTTGTAGCCCCAAGCCCTCAGGCCTTTGAAGGAGAACCTCCCGAGTGCATCGGTGGCCGCCGTGGCGAGCACCTCCTCGTTGCCTCCGTAACGCGGCGCGTAGAGGACAACCTTGACGCCCGGCAGCGGCTGGCCGTCGACTCCGAGAATTCGCCCGGAAATCGAGGCTCGCGGTTGCAGAAGCGGCGGCTTCCCATCCGCACCGCTGATCAGCGAAGGGCCGGCTGCGAGCGCGACGACGCTCGTTGCCGCGATCGCCAGAATCCGAAAGCAACCCAGCCGCTTCCAAGGTAGGCTCGCGAGCGCTTGCAGTCGGTGACCCATCGTTTCTTCCCCAAAGACCGAGCGTCGGGTGCAGACGTTCGTTGTCACTCAGGGACGGGCATCCCGCAATGATTTGTCTATCAAACTCGGCCGTCGCCGCGGGGCAACGGTGGCGCCAGGCTTTGAAAGGTCTCAAGAGCTCGTTGATGGCGTCAGCGGGGCCGGGGGACGCGGCGAAATCAGGCAGACTCGCCTCCGCTTACGCTGCTTCCCGGGACATAACCGGCCGCCTGCAATTGAGGCAGGATCGTCTCCGCGAGTTTCGCCTTGACGAGTACGACCAGGGCGGCAGACGGCGCCGTTGGCTCTCTCACGAGCAAGCAGGCGATGAGGTTGGTTGGCAGAACAAAAAAATTCATGAGCGCCGCCATCGGACTCCACCATCCAAGCAAGAGGCAATGGGCTGCGGCCTGCATTCGATCTCGTCGGGCGCAGCGAGCGCAGCAAAGAAGTTTGTGACTGGCGAGCTGATACCCGATTAACATCCCGGTCACCGTGGTGGACGAGTAGAGGTCGTTTCTGCCCCGCTTTTTGCAAATAGGACAAGGCGATGCAAAGACCTGTGCGATTTCTTGTGCGATGACATCGGGCTGAAGCAGGCCGTCAGTCAGGGCCGCTTTAAATCGGGACTCACAGGCGTCGTTGCAAAATGTCCATTTCAGAAAGCGACGGCCTCTCGCGAGGATACGCCCGCCGCAGCTCGCGCATTTCTCAAGCACAGTCGCCGGCAGCCCCGCTCACTGGAAGGATCGTCCCGTGCACATGCGCTCGAACGAATGTGGCGCAGTCTAGCTCGTTGGCTCCCCATGATGGTCCGTTTCTGCGCTTGATGTCAAACAGAATATAGGGTGCTCGCCTGATCACGCGCGACCAGAGGACGCTCACTTCGCAGCCGGTTTTGCGGCAGGGCTCACTTTCTGGATTCGCATCGCGCCCTTGCGGTGAAATTTGAAGGCCGCGTCTGGCCACACTACGGGCGATTTCTCAAGATCGATCGTCCCCGCTGCGTCGAGTTCACCGGGGGTCTCCGAGGGGACCAAGGGAGTCGAGTCGGTCGTCCTCTTCGCGTTGCAGCCAAAGGCCAACCAAACGGAGGTGACGCTTCGCCACTCGGGCGTGCCCGATGACGAGCTGGGGCACCGGCACAAAGAGGGCTGGACGTGGGTCCTGTCGATGCTCGACGAATGCCTCACCAAGGGCAAGCTCGCTTCGCCACTTTCGTAATCGGCGGTTGCCGGATTTAGTTGGTCGGGCTATTCCTCAGGCTTTGCGGGTTCCTCGGCATGGTCCGGGGAAAAACCCCGAACGCCGATATAGGCGGCGTTCAAATCATTGAGTGCCGCTTTCAGTTCATTCTCCGTATTGGTAAGGCGTTCCTCAAACCCCTTGATGAGTGGGCTGGTGGTCTTTGCCAGTTCGTTCAGGGCCTTCTCCTTCGACTGAAGCTCCGCTAATTCGCCCTTCCATGTCTTTTCCTGCTCATCGAGTTCTGCCATCTTCTTCTTTTGCTCGGCGTCGAGTTCGGCGAGCGTTTTTTCGGCTCGTCGCGGGTGATCGGCGATTTCCGCTTCCAGCCGCTTTTCCACGCTCTGCATCTCGGCAAGCTTGCTTTGGAGATAACTTCGTTCCTCCGAATTTCCGGTTCGGGAGAGGCTCTCCTCCAGACGACGGCGCTCTTGCTGGCGTGACTCGAGGTCACGTTGCAATCGCGCCAATTGATCTCGAAAACCCTGCACTGCCCGCGCTCGTTCTGCAGCCAACTGACGGTATAAAGCGGGGCGCTCCACGGCGAGCCCGGCGAGGTTTTTGCTGAGTACTCCTATCTGCTCGCGGATCGGGGCGCTCAGATCCGTAATGCCAGTTCGAACCTTCGTGACCGAGCGGATGGCGTCATTGGCAGCCCAAGCCATTCGCTCGGCCGCAACTGTCTGGTCGCCGGGCGGAAACCACGGAGTTTTGTCAAGTCCCGGAAATAGCGACGCGTTTGCTACCTTTTGGGGCGCTATGCGGGCGGGTTTCGGGAATTGGGGCCCTGGGACGAAGTTGTTTACGGTGTTGACTCCAACTGCAAACAAAAAAATGTTGCAGGCGTTCATAAGGACAATCACGTAGTGCAACGGGTTATACCACGGCAGTTTTTCGGGGCTCGCCATGTACATGCCAATCGCGACGAAAACGGCCACGGCTGCCGACACTATATCCCCCGGAAAGCCGAAGCGTGTTGCAACCGCTGCCACCAAGTACACGCCCGTCCCGGCCCCGCTAATTGTCGCTAGGGTCCTCAGGTCAATGAGCCTGTTGGAAGATTGTTGGGCCATCACTAGGGCTCCCACAATGTGAAAACGGCGCAGGGGGCCGTTGCGGCAGAGTCGCCGTAAAAGTCGTGGCACCAAGTGCCAGGTTGAGATAGACCGACAAGGCGGTCTCACCGAAGCGCTGGGTGCCAAGCGGTATGGTGGGGGAAGTGAGATGGCGACGGATATTATGCGAACTTGGAGCGCGCTACTGCAAGCAAAATCTCGCTCGTGCGGACGGGATATTGAGAGAGTGATTTTCCCGCCATTGACGCACCTCAAAAACTGCTGAGGTCAACGTCTTTCGACAGTTGGGTGATCGAACTGCGCCTGACGCAGGACTTTACACGGGGGGGGTAACACCGGGTCATCAAAGCGGCTCGGTCCCCGCACTCGCGCGACCAAAGCGTCGTCTGTCGCGGCCGGGCCGCTCGTGGACCGTTCATTGCCCATCACACTTCATATAAGTCGCGAGCCGGCTCGGTTCGCCGGATTGAGAATCGATTGCCCTTGGTGGCGACCGCTGCTCGCAAACCGCTCACTTCGCAGCCGGTTTTGCGGCAGGGCTCACTTTCTGGATTCGCATCGCGCCCGGCACCTGCGGCGCGACGTCTTCGTTCTTGACGGTCAGGTCGGCGAAGATCACCCGATAGCTGCTCGACCCCTCCGGTTTGTACCAGAAGATCGGTCGGGCCGGCGTGTTGAGTTTCACGCCCTTTCCGGCGTAATGCGCATCGGCCGACTCGGGAAGCTCGAGGGCGAACTGGATGCCCATGCCCATCGTCATCGACTTTTTCATTAGCTGCTGCACGAATTGGTCCGAGGGTTGCTTTGTGACTTTGGCGGCTTTGAACGCAACCTTAGTGACGAGCCTGGTAATGCCCGCCGCGTCCAACGAGTCCGGGAGCTCGCCGTCTCCAAGTTCGCTGGCCGTTCGCAACGCGTTGATCAAGCCTTGCTCGCTGCGATCGGCCAGATCGACGTCGAGCGACTGCACGGTGTAGCCGGCGGGGGGAGTCAGATCGAACAGAGACTCCTTGAGGTCGACGTTGATCTCGAAGTGGTCCATCGTGACCTCCGTGCGCGGAATGCCGCTCCAAACGGTGTCGATGCGAACCGGATTACCAGTTGCCGGATCCCCCCAGAGCGTCACGCTCGCCAGCGGCGAGTCGTAACGGAAGCCCACCACGCGGTGCCCTTCGATCTCCTTCTCTCCGAGACGTTGATATTCCGCGTCCTTTGCGTTGCGGCTGTTCGCGAGCAGCTCGCGCAGGCGGTCGAACGCGCTTTCGAATTTCTTATCCTTGGGGGACCCCTTGAGATTCATCATCATGACCCGCTTCGCGGCAGGGATCACGCTGACCATCTTGCCCGCAGGCAGGTCCGAAATGTTGATCACATCCGCGAACTTCAGCTCCTGGCGAAACCGCCCGGGAGCGAGGTAGTAGGCTCGGGCCACTTGCTTGGGCTGCCCCTCGGCAGTCACCTCCATGTCGAAGCGGGCCGTCTTCGCCGCGACGAGCGTGTCGGCCAGTTTGTTAAAGGCCTGAGCCGTCGATTGCCGGCCGGGGACAAACAGCCACACGACTCCGATGACAACACAGGCAGAAACGACGGCGAACAATCGAGGGAGTGGGCGTCTCATAAATTCTTTTCCTTGGTTCCAGGCGAGCTGCCACTGGGGAGGCGCTGCGGTCGCCGTCGCGTCGTCGAACGCCGTTAGCGCCCGCATGCGCAGGGCATCGCGATGTTCGGCACGTGCCGAGTCGTCGACCGGCACTCCTTGCAGCAGCCGCGAAAATTCAGGTTCTTGTTCGTTCAAATCGGACATGCGTCAACCTTGCGAAGATTCTCCCGACACGCTTGCGGGTCGAACGCGAGGCTGGCCGAACCGGTCCCGCAACCGGGACAAGGCACGGCTCATCGCGGTCCGCACGGCAGCCGGGGTCGCCCCGACCACATCGCCGATCTCCTCGTGCGATAGCTCGGCGAAGAAGCGGAGCGAAACAATCGTCTGCTCGCGTTCGTCCAATTCCATCAACGCTTGATAAACGGCCGGCCAATCGAGCATCGCCCGGTCGGCCGGCGCTCCGTCAGCTGGGCCATCGCGGCCCAAGCGCCCGCTGCGAGCTGCGTGTTCCAACAGCTCTCGTCGACGCAGAGTGCCGCGCAGATGGGCGTTGACCGCGTTGGTCGCAATCCGGTACAGCCAACGTCGAAAGTCGGAGTCCGTCGTCCCCGCGAATGTTCGCACGCTCGACGCAACGTTCAGAAAAACTTCCGAGGTCACGTCTTCGGCCGTTGAGCGATCGAACAGCCGCCTGACGCAGTACTTCACGATCCGGGGGTAGTACCGGTCATAAAGCGCAGCAAAAGCGGCTCGGTCCGTCCGCACTCGCGCGACCAATACATCGTCCGCCGCGGCCGGGCCGCTCGTGGAGCGTTCATTGCCCATCACACCTCATATAATGCGCGAGCCGCCGCGGTGTTACAGAATTCCGGCCGGGTGTAGAATCTGGCTGCAGCGCGCCATTCGCCGTATCTCCTGTGAGCGGTGTTCTCTTTTAAGCCGTGTTCTCGTTTGAATTGTGCCGATAATCGCCGGCGACGGCGGTCCATCCGGCCGCGTCCTCCCAAATCCGACCCTGCGCCGAAGGTGACTTCTCCCATGCAGCCGTGCATCAACCGTCGGTTCTTCGAGATTGTTGCAGCAGCCTCGATTCTCGTTTGCTTGCCTGGCGTGGTCGTAGCCGCCCAGCCGGAGACGCGCCCGGGTGACGATAGCTCATCTTCCGGGATCGCGGCCGGAAAAACAGGTTCCGCGGCCGCAGCGCGCTTCACCCTGAAAGACCCCGAGTTCCTCGAACAATTTGCGGCCACGCGGCGCTTCTCGAACGGACGCCCGACCGGCGTTCACATCACTCGCGCGGGCGATGCCGTGCTGTTTCTGCGCTCGGGAGCCCGCAGCTCGCGTCGCGATCTCTACGAATTCAACGTCGCCACCGGCGCCGAACGCGTCTTGGCAACCGCCGCACAGTTGCTGGGAGGGGCTCAGGAAAAACTGTCGGCCGCGGAAAAGGCACGGCGCGAGCGGATGCGGCTGTCGGCCGGCGGCATCGCCTCGTTCGAGGTCTCGGAGGACGGCAAGACTGTCCTCATCCCGCTCTCCGGCAAGCTTTTCTTGTTCGAAAGAGAAACGGGAAAGGCCCGCGAGCTGCCCGCCCCAAAGGGCGACCGGATCGACGCACGGCTCTCGCCCGACGGCAAGTCGGTGGCCTTCGTCCTTGACGGCGACCTGCATGTCGTCATCGACCTCGCCAGCGGTGCGCACAGACGATTGACGACGGGCGCGACCCCCACGCTAACGCGCGGCCTGGCCGAGTTCGTCGCCCAGGAAGAAATGGAGCGCATGCACGGCTACTGGTGGTCGCCCGACAGCAAAAAGCTCGTCTACGAGGAGGCGGACACCGCCGACGTCGAAGAGTTTTCGATTCCCGATCCGTCGCATCCCGAGCGGCCGCCGCAGACCTTCCGCTATCCGCGCCCCGGCAAGAACAACGCCCGCGTTCGGCTCGGCATCATCGCGGTCACAGGCGGCAAGACGACTTGGATCGACTGGGATCACGCCGCGTTCCCCTATCTGGCCCGCGTCGTTTGGGAAGAGAACGCGCCCCTGGTCATCCTCGTCCAGAATCGCGAGCAGACGCTGGAGGTGCTGTATGAGGTCGATCCCAGCACCGGCCACGCGAAAGAACTGCTCCGCGAAGCCGACGACGCCTGGATCAACCTCGACGGACAGCTGCCCAAGTGGCGCCGCGACGGCAAATCGTTCCTCTGGTCGAGCGAGCGGCGCGGCGGACGCCAGCTCGAATTGCACAATCGCGACGGCAGCCTGGCCCGCGTCCTGACTCCTGTGGAGTTGAATTACCGTCACCTGCTCGGCGTCGATGAATCCGCAGCCGCCGCTTGGATCGCGGCCGGCGAAGATCCGACCCAGACCCAGATCGATCGCGTCTCGTTAGACAAGGAGACGCCGCCCGAACAATTGACCAAAGAGCCGGGCGAACACAGCGCGCTGCTCTCGGAAGAGAGCGGCGTCAGCGTCCGCGGCTGGCAGTCGTTGACATCCGACGCCAAGCAGGTCGTCTATCGACGCGACGGCAGCGTTGCCGGCGAACTCAAGAGCGTGGCCCTGCAACCCCCCTTGCTGCCCACCGTCGAGCTGACGACGGTCGGCGAGCGGCAATTCCACGCGGCGATCATTCGCCCGCACGACTTTCAGCCCGGCAAGCGCTACCCCGTATTTGTCAGCGTCTACGCCGGCCCGCACGCGCAGATGGTCACGTCGTCGCGCTCCTCTTATTTGATCGACGGCTGGTTTGCCGAGCAGGGTTTTATCGTCGTCTCGATCGACGGTCGCGGCACGCCGGCACGCGGCCGCGCCTGGGAGCGGGCCATCAAGAACAACCTCATCGA
>DASPSM010000824.1:0-11961 GCA_035623955.1 Planctomycetaceae bacterium | reverse complement strand
CGGATTGAAAGCGCGCGTCCCTTGCCCTAGAGTCGAAATGGGGCCGCCGCACGGCGTGGTTCATTGGATGGCGGCGGCTCGTTGGATGGGCACGACGCTCAGCTCGTTTGATGGGCCGATGAATGGGCGGCGAGAGTCTCGTCGACGTCGGAAAACGTCTTGAGTCGATGGTGACTCGCTGGAGTCTCGTGCGGGTCGCCCATGATGCGTCGACCGCATCGGCCAGCAAGGCGCGCAATGAACTGGTGCTGCGCTACGCCGACGCCACAAAGGCCTACATTCACGCCATCGTCCGCGACGCCCATCGTGCCGATGAAATCGCGCAGAATGTCGTCTTGCGAATGCTGGCCGGCGACTTTGCCGGAGCCGATCCCAATCGGGGACGATTTCGCGACTTGCTCAAAGTTGCGGCTCGGAACATGGTTCGCAGTCACTGGGCCAGAGAAAATGTCCGTCGGGCCGCGGCGCTTGATTCTGACTCGGTGGCGTCGGACGACGATCCAAACGACGCCGAACAATGGGTCGCGAGCTGGCGGCAAAATGTGCTCGACTTGACGTGGACGTCGCTCAACCAATTCGAGCAGTCTCAGCCCAAATCGTGCGCGTTCACGATTCTGCGGTTGCGCGCGCGTTTCCCCGACGCCTCATCCGAGGAATTGGCGCAGCAATTGAGCGAGATCGTCGAGGAGGAAATCTCGGCCGAGACGTTTCGACAAAAGCTGCGCCGGGCTCGAATGAGATTTGCCGAGCTGCTCGTCGACGAGGTCGCCGATGGGCTCGAGAAGCCGTCGGCCGACGACCTCGAGGAGGAACTTGTCGCACTGGGGCTGATCGAGTACGTGCGCAAGCTCCTTTCCGCCGAATGGAAGGATTCGTGGTGGCCGGACAGTCGCAGATGACGACCGGCTTCGCTTGCCGTTAAGGTCGGAAAAGTCGTCCGGCTTTTTCCACACGGCGCAGGTTCGCGCTCCGGGTTGGTCCGATTCGCGCTTGAGCCGCTTGGTCCGGCATGCCCCGAAATCCCTCGAAGCGGCATTAAGCGTGTGCCGATGAAAATCGGAACGACCGCCACTCTCGGCCTGCGCGCGGGCGACC
This sequence comes from Planctomycetaceae bacterium, assembly GCA_035623955.1. GTDB lineage: Bacteria > Planctomycetota > Planctomycetia > Planctomycetales > Planctomycetaceae > DASPSM01. The sequence continues at coordinate 10,866 of DASPSM010000824.1, read as the reverse complement.
GTGCGCGCGCTGAGAAGTCACGGTCGGTTTCGGCCAAACTGAAGCTGGCGCAAGAAGACGGAGCTCGAAGCGCCCATGTTGCGGAAAGTCGCTGTCCTGAGCGCGGGTGCCACGTGCCTCGTGGCTGCTCTCGCAATCTGCAGCGCGACGAGGGGGGAGGAGCCGTCGCCCGAGCAACCGGCGGCGAATCAACTGCAAAGTCCCCCTCCGGCATCGCCGCCAGCGCCAAAAGCGCCCGCGCCTGTTCAGCCCACGCGGCCGCTGGCGCCCGCGCCGCGGCCCGCGCAACCGCAACCTCCACCGGAACGCCCTCTCACCACTCCCACGCCCCCGCCCTTCTCGGCGATGCCGCAAGAGGCGCCTCTGCCCACGCCGTTGACGGGAGCGGCAGGCACGACAACCGGGACAGAAATTGCCCTGACCGCTCCCGGCGCATACCTCGACAGTGCCGTGCCGATGACTCTGGTTCGATTCCGTTTTCAGGATGGGTTCAACGACAACTTCCCGAATCGCGGCGAGTTTTTCTACGCGGCGAACGGCCTGCCGCTGCGGGAAAAGAAAATCGATTTCCAGGAATATCGGGAGTACGTCGAGTACGCGCCCACGCAGACCGTGTCGGTCTTTGCTGAAATTCCGGAGCGCTCGATCGAGCCGGACGTTAATCGCAGTCACTCGGGGCTCAGCGACGTCAACGCGGGATTCAAATACGTGCTGCTGCACGGATCATCCGAATACTTGACCTTTCAGCTGCGGGGTTACTTTCCAAGTGGAGACAAGGATGAGGGGCTGGGGACGGGGCATGTCAGCCTCGAGCCCGGGTTGCTTTATTTCGGCCAGGCGGACCGCTGGCAGCTCCAGGCTGAAGTCAAGGATTGGATCCCGATCGGCGGTGACACCGATTTCAATTCCAACGTGATCGAATTCGGCGCGGGCCTCGGTTACGTTCTCGCGGACGACGGCCGCTTCGTCGTGACACCGGTTGGAGAAGTTGTCGGTTGGACGTTTATCGGCGGCGAAAAACAAAACGCGGAAACTGACGGGCCGGTGTCTGCAAATGGCGACACCATCGTCAACATCAAGCCGGGTCTGCGCGTGGGTTGGAAACGTCCGGACGATCCACTCGGGTTTCAACGAATCTCGCTATATGGCGGCTGGTCCACCGCCATCACCGAGCAGCATCTTTACCAAAGCGCGATTCTGTTCGAGCTCCGCTACGCTTTTTGATGGCGGTTGCGCGGCGCTCAATTGCCGATGATGTGCAGCATGGCGACGGGGCTGCCGGCAATCGAATCGTCGACGCGGCTTTGCAGTCTCTTCCGCAGCCAATTGGCCACGTCGAGCAGCGTCAATTCCTGGGAGGAAGCCGCGCCGCGGAGGGCCTGTGACTTCGCTTCGTTCAAATAGGCTGCCAACGTTTTTTCGGTCGCTTTGAGATTGATGCAGCGCACGAGGCCTAGCGTTGGCGGCAGGGCTCGCCAAGGGTCCGCGCCTGCGACGTTGCGGTCGGCATCCTCGACGTCCAGAAAAACAAGGTGCGCGCCTTTAAGCTTGGTGAAACAGCGCGCGAGGTACCGGCTAGAGACGCCGTTAGTCCGCGTGGCGTCCCCCGTTTTCAAGATGAACGAATTGCCGTCGCTGGATCGCAGTTCCGAACCGCGATAATAGAACAGAAATACGCGGTTCGCGGGCCCCGTCTGCGTCGCCTTGAGCTTGAGCGCCACCAGTGCCGCGAAGACCCGATTGGAATCGACCTGCGGGCCGATGCAGGGGGGATAAAGCTTCACCCGCGCAAAGACCTTGGAGGCTTCGTTTCCCTGGGCGTCGGTTCGCACGCCGAACGCCTCTCTCACCTGACGCACCAGGCCTCCTTCCTCGTTCACCGTCGGTTTGGCGCAATCGACGACGATGAGATGAAGCTCCTGCCCGCGATCGGGCTGGCGGCAATCGACCAGAGACGGCGCCGACTCCCGTTGTGGTGCTCCCACGAGCTCGGCCCGAATCACGTTATCGCGGAACGCTGCCAGGCTGAGCCGGGCGTCGAAAGAACTTCGATCTCCGACGGGCGGTTTCAACTCCTCAACCCCCTGCAGGAAGGCGTTGACCCAAATCCGCACGTAGACGCCCTCCCTTTGCCCAAGCGGCCTGTCGCCCCAATCGACGTGACCGTGCAAAGTCACCGTGGCGGGCCCGACCGTGGCAAAATGGTGATCGATGGCCCGCGAGACAAGCGTGCGATCCTGGTCGTTCCAGTCGATCTCATCGAGATGAACTCGCGCCGAGCGCACCAGAATGGCAACTTGCGTCTCGTCGAATGGGCCGGCGGCCGCTCCGTTCTCCATCAGCCGCACGCGGATCGTTTGGGGCCCCTCCGGCAGCCGAACATTGACGATCCGCAAGTCGCCGTTATCCATCGGCTGCGACATCTCCAAGGGAAGCTCTCGATTGCCGCTGACGAGAAAAACCCCGGTTGACGAGAGGAGTCGCTTAGGGGTCACTGTGTAGACGATCGGCACTCCGTTCGCGCCTTCTTCGATCGGCTCCCGCGGAGACAGGATGGTGATTTTGACGGGCGCCGCGACAGGAATGTTGCCGACAGGCCGCGGAGTTGACACTTCGCGCGACGGGTCCGTAGATCGAGATGTTGCCGTCTCGCTCTCCCGTTTTGGCTCGACCGCCGGCCCATTGGCGTCCGCAGCCCCGGGGAGTTGCAGACGGATTTCGCCGAGCGGCAGCTGTGCCGTGCTGCGCTCGCGGCCGGCGATTTTCATGGTCACCGTCGCGGCCAGCCGGACCGGCCCCGGCCGGCCAATCAACTTTCCGAGCGACGCGCTCCACAAGTCGCGGGTCGCGTCGAATCGGTCGAGGGGAACCGACGTCGCAGTTCCTGGAACCTCGACGCTGACGGCCGTAATGGCGGGTTCGATCTCGTCGGCAATCACCGATACGTAGAAAGGAAGGTTCTTGTCGCGAACGGTCCAGCCCCGTTCGTTGCGTTCGGCGATCTTGGATTCGGCGTCGAATTGCAAGGAAACTTTGAGCTCTGGCGTCGGAGGCCAGTCCAAGACCTTGCCGGTCGCGATGAGGCGGCGCAAAAGACCGCGGCCAAAGAACTCGTTTCTGTACTTGCCGATCTCTTCAAAGGAAGCCGGTGCGTCCGCTCGCCGGGGGTTGAAGTGCCAACCGAGATCGTGCTCGATCCTCTCGTCACTGGTTTCGAACGGCCCCAGGGGGCTCCAGGCGGCCCACGACCACGCCAGCTTTTCGTCCTGCTTGAAGAAGAGGGAGCACAGCGGTTTTCGTTCGTCAACCGCCTGCCCCACCGTCACCGCTGTGCGACGGTCCGGCTGGGCGATTTCGATCTGCTCGCCCGGTTTATGTTCAGCGACCGCTCGCAGGAAGTCGCCGACTGTCTCGAATTTCCTCAGGCGCGAGGCGCCATTTTCGCGCTCGAAGAAGCCGAGGACAGCTTCTCCTTCGCGCAGTCCGCTCGCAGGCGGAGCGCTGGCGAGGACGAACGACTTTTCGTCGACCTGACGTAAACGAACGTTGGGCAATCCGCCGAGCTTGCCGATCGTTTGAGGAAGGTCCGACAGCCACCAGAGGTTGACAGTGCGGTCCTTGGAACAGCTTGCCAGCAGACGTCCGTCTCTCGAGAACGCCAGGCCGGTGATCACCGCTGAATGCCCCTCGTAGCGCCGCAGCCGCTGACCGCTGCGCGCGTCGTAAAGATTGAGCTCGGTATCGCCATTGTGTCGATCAAAGGCGACCGCTCGCAGCGGAATCTCGCGCAAACCGTCGACCTGCGGTTTCGGACACACAGCCTGCGCAGTGATCGTTCCCTCGATGGGGGCAGTCGGCAGATCCCAGACGGCCGCACGACCGTTGTCGACCAGATTCAATCGTTGCCGACTCCCCAGCGGGCCATTCAATTGCAAGCTCGTCGTGTCGGGAGCCGAGTTCGTCCACCCGGCGGCATCTTTTTCGAGGCGACTTGCCGACAGATTCATCACGATCTCGAATTGATTTCGTCCGTCGACGCGTGTCGACAGTCGCAAACCGGTCTGGCGGTCCTTGGTCACGAACTCGAGTTCGCTGAAAATCTCCCCGCCTGCCGCCAGACGCTGCACGCGATGAATTTGCGGCGTCGGACGATTCCCCGTTTCCAGGCGAACGATCTCAATTTCGTTGCGCGAACTCGCGCCCACGGCGAGATAGCCGGCGCTGGAAGCGGCGATCCGCGGATTGGGCCACGCGCCGAGGTGAATCGACGCGGCGGTCGCCCCCGGGTTTCCCAACTCGCGCACGACCAGATCGAATTCGCGCGACCGGTGATCCAGGAGAATGACTGCCACTCGCTTGACATCGAGTGGCTGAATGTCGGTGATCGTGTGCCCGGCTGGCGCTTCCCACAGCGACAGCAACGCCGACTCGCTCCAGGCCGCGATCCGGGCCGGAGACTTCGTGGTCGGCAGCGTGCCGACGAGCAGGCTCGAGTCCGCACTTTCGGTCGCGGGCCGGCGGCAAACCCACGCGTAAATCGGCCGCTCGACGAGTTCCGGTTTCGCCTTCGACAGTTTGAAGACGTGCAGTCGCTCGGTGAACTTGGGCATTGCGTTGTCCCAGCCGCACAACGCGACGTGCAGTTGGTCGTTCACCGTCCAGGCCTGCATCTCATGCGGGGCGTTTGCGGAAAATGAGAGGGCCGGCCCCGGCGGTTCAAACACTTGCAGCGTCCGGCCCGCTTCAACGTCCCAGACGCGCAACACCAGGTGCGGGTCCTTGCTCCCCTCGTTTGCCGCCGAAACCAGCCGCAATCGATCGGCGATCTTTACAAACGTCAAGGCAGCAATCGGCCCGCGATGCCCCCGCAGCACGACGGCCCGATCGGTCTGCGTCGCATCGAAAACATAAATCAATCCCTGCTCTTCGGCCTGTTCGGGAGTGAGAACATCGAGAGCCGAGCTATAAAGAAAGCCGGCCGTGCGATAATCGGCGATTAGTGACGGAACGGCTCCATAACCTCCCGTCGCGACCCGTCGCCCATCGGGCGAGACCGCCAGCGCATCCAGATTTCCCCAAGGCCCCGGCGCAATCGCCACTCGGCGAACCAGCTCCGGTCGGTACTCGAATCGCGCCGGCAGGTCACCGGACGCTTCGCGGAGCGCCCAGACATGGATCACCTTGTCGCGGCCGGCGGCGTACAACGTCTTGCCGTCCCGACTGAACTGCAGTTGAAAAATCTCCGCGGTCGGTCCGCCGGGCTGAAGCCGCAAAACCGGCTGCAGCACGGCGTCGCGAGAATCCCGGGCGGCGTCGGCGCCGGCGACCGTGACAGCAGCGGTCGTCCAAATCATCAGCCACGCCGACACGGTTCGCAGAGAAAAGACAAAAAGAGCCTTCATCCTGCCCTCTCCCATCGGAATGGGAGAGGGTTTTGAACAAACGTCCGATGGTTCCAAAGAGAATCGCGACATCACTCGGCCCGGTTCGATGCGGGGATTTCGACGACAAAACGAAAGCCAATGTCGGGCCCGCGCTCGTCGAACGGTCGAGATTTGCCCGCTTTCCAGACGCTATCAGCGCGTTCGTTATAAGCGAGCGAACCCGGCGTGCTCCAACTTTGTCCGCGCAGCTCGATTTCTTCGAATGTCAGGTCTTTGAGGGCGTCTTTGCCCAAGAGATCAGACAAACGATTGTTGCCGGCGACGAAGCTGTCGGTCCATTCGAGCCCATTTCCCCCGAGATCCTTGACGTGCCACAACGAACTGCCCGAGCCCCCGCCCACGGGAAAGGCTCGCCCGGTAACTGTGAGCGGTTCACTTTGCGGCCCGTCGAAGCGGGCGACGCGAGGATCCTTGGCCGCCCACGCGTCATACGCCGCGGCCCGGTCCCATTCTTCTTTGGTCGGCAAACGGACAACAATCTGGCCCGAATCCTGACTGGGAAAGAACTTCGCCTGGCACCATTGGCAGAATTGCCCGGCTTCTTTGGCGGAGACACTCGTCACTGGCAGCAGGCCGCGATCGCCTCCGACGAACGGATTCCAAGTTCCCTCCTGCCAGCCCGTGCCGCTCTGCTGCGGCCGCTCGTCCGCGAATGCTTTGTAAAGGTCGTTCCAGACTTTGGTTTCAAGGAGATAAAAGCTCGCCGGCATTGTGCGACCCGACGGAGACGCCTCGCTTGTGACGAGGCGAAGGACCAAGGGACGCCCGAAATTTGCGGTTGTCGCGTGCGTCAGCGCTCTCCAGAAACGACGCCCTTGGACATCGGGCTCCGAGAGACCGTTCCCGGCGTCGTCCGGCGAGATCCCGGCAAGCGGTTGCCAATTTGCTGGAACCCAAGTTGTCGTCGCCGACTTTCCTCCCTTCGGGGTCGGTCGCAGCCGGGATCCTAGCGAGACAAAAGCCACGAAAGCGGTCACGATCAATCCAATCGAACCGACGAGCATCGTCTTGCGGCCCGGCCAATGCCGCGTACCAGTTGATCCGCTCGTCGCGGCGGCAACGGGAACAGCGGATCCTGTTGCTGCAGCAGAATCCGCAGACCAAATTTCAGTTGGCGCGACGGTTTCTCCCTCCATCGCATCAAGCCGCTCCACAACGGACCCAGCGCTGCGCGGCCGCTGCTCGGGATCACGCGAGAGCAGTTCACCGATGAGCGTCGACAAGTCCTCGGAAATTTGCGGATTCAGCGAACGGACCGACGGCGGCTCGTCGACGGCCAGGGCCCGCAACGTCGAAAGCAAATCCTTGCCTTGAAACGGAATCCTGCCCGTCGCCATCTCAAACATGACGCAGCCGAGACTGAAGAGATCCGATGGCGGTCCGACCCAACTTCCCGTGAGGTGCTCGGGCGCCATGTACCCCGGCGTTCCGATTAATATCCCCGACTGCGTGATTCCCGTCTGCTCTTGCCAGGGCTTGGCCAATCCGAAATCGAGAATCTTGACGCGGCCGACGGGGTCGCTGCCCTTCCCCGGCCAGTTCTCCCTTCGTTCCAACCAGATGTTGGCCGGCTTGATGTCGCGATGCAGCAGTCCCCGCGAGTGGGCGGCAGCCAGGCCGGTCGCAATCTCACGCGAAATTCGCATCACCGTCCCCGCGGCGAGGGGCCCGCGCTGCTTCAGGTAATTGCGCAAACTCTCCCCTTCCAGCAGCTCGAGCGCCAAAAAGGGATGGTTTCGGTGCGTGCCAACCTGGTAGATCGTGACAATGTGCTCGTGCTTGAGCGCGGCCGCCGATTGAGCCTCGCGCAGAAAACGGCTGACGGCGCCTTCTTCCGCGGCGATGGTCGGCCGCATGATTTTGATTGCCACGCGCCGCTTCAGACGGCAATCCTCGGCCTCAAATACCACGCCCATCCCACCGGCGCCGAGCACTCTCAAGACGCGAAACTCGGCGATGCGGCCGATTTCGCCCGGCTCCGTGGCGGGATCCAACAGGCCGGCAAAGGATGTTTGATCCTGGTCGGGACCCGATTGATGGACCCAAGTCGTTTCGTTGCACTCGGGCCGCTCGCCCGACGCGCCCGGACCGGTCGATCCGGGAGTCTCTTGCGCTTCGGCAGTCTGCCGCAACCGATCGGCACACGCACCGCACTGGTCCAAATGCTCTTCCAGCCGCTTCACATCGACAGCGGACAGCGTGCCCAACAGCAACTGCCGCAGCTGATCTTGGCTTGCGCAGCCTGTTGGGGAACCCATTCCAGCGCTCGCGATTGTTCGATTCGCCCGGCTCCTCGCTGATGTTTAAACGCGGCGGGCGGGCACTTTGGCGATTTTAGTCTCGACTTCGGGCATTTTCACGACGCCTTGGACAATAATAGTCGGCGCGAATGCGCGGATTGGCTGGGATCGGTCCAGCCCGCTTGAGCGGTGGGAGAAGCGCGCGCTTGAGTGCGTCCGAAGCCACGTGAAGCGTCCAACTCTGTGCGGGATTCTTGCGTATTGGTAGTGTTCCTCGGGCTCTCCGGCGCTGCCGGACCTGCACACAAATCGAAACTGCGCGGGAAGTTGAGATCACCAGGATACTCTGGCGCCAGCGTGCCTCTGATGGGACACTGGTCAGGGTGCGGACGAACGATCAACATTTGGTCTCTTAGGCTAAGCGATGAAACAACTTCTTCTGCTTCTTCCGCTTGCTGTGCTGCTGACGGTCGGCTGCGATTCGTCCGAGGGGTCGCGGGTCGCCAAACCGAAGGGCCTGAGCGAACGGGAACAGCTGACGACGTTGTGGGCGAAAGTCGGGCCGCTTGAAGTTTCCCGCACGACCACTCCCGAACAGCTGATCGCGGCGCTGGGCACGCCGGTCGCCCACAATTCCGATCCGGAGTCTTACTCTTGGGGCAAATTCGACGCTGCCGACGAGCAAAAGCACGTCACGCGCCGCACGATGTTCTTTGCGGAGTTTGAGCCGGCCGGGCTCAAGACCTTTAAGAAAACCGAACCGGTCTTGACCGAGGGTGTGCCCTTCCGATACCGCGATGGGACCTTGATGAGCTGGGATGAGAAGGAGAAAAAATTCGTGCCGCGCGGACGGAAGGCCCAGGAACAAGCCGAAAAAGCCAAACCGCAGCCGTAGGCAACTGAAAGCAAGCTCGAGATCGTGGCGCGCCGCCTGTGGCGCTCAGAACTCGACCTGATACTTCTTGGTCATTTTGCGGCGCATGTCGCCGATGCCGTTGTTGATGACCGTCAGGCCGCGAGTGCGGTTGGCGCTGCTGGCGTTGTTGGCTGCGATCTGCATGCTCGCCAGATCGGCGCCGTCAGAGCTGTAATAACCGCCGTAGCCGTTGCCATAGTAATTGGGGCGCGGAGAGGTGGTCGATCAGTTTGTTACGGAGCGTCAATTTAACCAGGGAATGCGTCGCGGACAACGAGCGACAGGCGCGCGACTGAATTCCGCGACTTTTAACGGCGCGCTTCGAATTCGCTCCGGGTCTGATCGCTGATGAAGTAGTAGGTCTTGCCGTCCTTCTGGAGCGTCGACTTGGCGAACACCTTGGGGAAACGGACGTTGGCCACCGGGTCGGTGACCATGTGGTCCTTGTTGTACTGGTCCGTGAAGTGAATTGTGACGTACGTCTGGGCGAACTCGATTAAACGATCGTCGAGCCAGGCTTCCACGGTTGCCCGATCGACTTTGTCCAGCGGAATCGCCAGCTCGGCGTGCGGGTTGTATTTGATGAAAATCGGCAACACCTCAAGGTCGTAACCCAGGACCAGATTGCGCACGTCGTCGTCGTGCGTCGCCGACAGCCGTAGCCTGATCCGGGCGACTGGCGTTTGAAACATCAGGAGCACGCTCTTGCCGTCGGGGCTCTCGGTGGGCGTCGCGTCGAATTTGCAGCGCTCGGCGAGCTTTTCCAGCCGCGTTCGCGCCACGCCCTGCAGCTCCTCGAGCACGCGAAGGAACTTTTGATAACGCTGCGAGCGCGCCTCGTACGTTTGCTGGATCTCGGATTGTTTTTGCTCGACCCGCGAGCGGGCCTGGGCCACTTGTTCATCCAGTCGCTTTAAGAAGACGTCGATGTCCGCCATGGCACTTCCCCCTGTTCGGATTGCGATCGGTCAATACGGCTCCGGAATGAATTTGAACGGGTAGTCAGACTCCCGATAGCCCTTCGCTTTTTGCCGCTTGGGCAGTTCGACTTTCTCGCGCGGCACGTCTTCGTAAGGAATGCGGCCCAGAAGATGTTTGATCGTGTTCAATCGGGCCCTCCTTTTGTCGTCGGAGCGAACGACGTACCACGGCGCCCAGGGCGTGTCGGTCGCCGCGAACATCTCGTCGCGGGCCTGCGAATAGTCGTACCAACGGCTATACGACTCGAGATCCATCGGCGAGAGCTTCCAGATCTTGCGCCCGTCGTTGATCCGCCCTTCGAGCCTGCGCGTCTGCTCCTCGGGACTGACCTCGAGCCAATACTTCACGAGAATGACCCCCGATTCGACGATTGCCTTTTCGACAAGGGGCGTGATCTGCAGGAAGCGCTTGACCTGATCCTCGGGGCAGAAGCCCATCACCCGTTCGACCCCCGCGCGGTTGTACCAGCTGCGATCGAAGATCACGACCTCGCCCGCGGCCGGGAGGTACGGCACGTAACGCTGCAAGTACATCTGCGACTTTTCGCGCTCGGTCGGCGCGGGCAACGCCACCACTCGAAACACGCGCGGACTAACCCGCTCGGTGATGGCCTTGATCGTTCCCCCTTTCCCGGCTCCGTCGCGCCCTTCGAAGACGACACAGACCTTCGCCCCCTCGTGCTTCACCCACTCCTGGACCTTCACCAGCTCGATATGCAACTCTTTCAGCTCGCGGAGGTACTGCTTGCCTTTGAGTTTGTCCCGCGAGGCCGTCTGTTCAGACTCGTCCGATTTATCGCGGCCCATCGCTAGACCTCACGATCATTCTCAATTTGCTGCGAGCGATTCGGCCTCGAGCGGTTGGGACTGTGAAAGTGTCATGCCGCCGGCTCGGAAAAATGCGTGCTGCGACCAGCGGAGCGGGGCGAGGCCTCGATGAACAGAATGAAGATCGCTTTATGCGATGGCCCGCTTGATCCAAGTGCCCAGAGTAATTCTGTGCCAGAGGTGATTTTGTGTCAGGACTGCACAGGCTGTGCGAAGCCGCGCGCCTTTTTGGTGCCCGGCGCAGAGTCGCTGCACACGATGTTAGCCGCGAACTCGCGCGAATTCACTTGGTGATTCGACGAAAAACGATGTTTTGTGTGACTTCGTCCGGAGGAACGCAAGTTGCCCTCCGGGACTCGCCAGGCGGTGGACTCGCGATGATCCCCACAAGTTCAGCATCCAGGAACTGACACGTTGCTTTCCGCGCCAACCCGAGGGTATCGTGATGTCAACGTCCA
>DASPSM010000817.1:0-2983 GCA_035623955.1 Planctomycetaceae bacterium | reverse complement strand
TGGATTGAGACGCCCACTTGGGACCGCGCGCATGATCGATCGATTTCTGACGAATCTGGCGGCACAAACCGATGGCGCGTTCTGCACACGTCGCGAAATGCTCGTTCGATCGGGGATGGGGCTGGGAGTTTTCGGGCTCGCCTCGCTGTTAGAGCCGTCGCGGGCACTCGCGATGGAGTTCGAGAACCCCCTTGCTCCCAAGCCGCCGCACTTTCCCGCCAAAGCGAAGCACATCATTCACATCTTCTTGAATGGCGGGCCTTCGCACGTCGACACCTTCGACCCGAAGCCGGTCTTGGCCAAATACGCGGGACAGCCTCTTCCGAACGCCAACCTGCCGACGGAACGGAAGACCGGTGCCGCGTTTCCTTCTCCGTTCAAGTTCAAAAAGTACGGCCAAAGCGGTATCGAGATCAGCGAGATCTTTTCGCACCTGGGCCAGCATGCGGACGAACTGTGCGTGATCCGGTCGATGCACGCCGACGTCCCCAACCACGAACCTTCTTTGATGCTCATGAACTGCGGCGATCCCACCCTGCCCCGACCGAGCGTCGGCTCGTGGATCACGTACGGGCTGGGCACCGAGAACCAGAACCTCCCGGCGTTCGTCGTGCTGTGCCCGCGTGGCTACCCCATCAAGGACACCGAGAACTGGCAGTCGGCCTTTTTGCCCGGCAGTTTCCAGGGGACCTACGTCGACACGCAATTCACGCAGGTCGACAAATTGATTGCCAACATCCGAAACCGCACGATTTCGTCCCGACAGCAGCGACGTCAATTGGACCTGATCCAGGAAATGAACCGACGCCACGCCGAACGGCGGCAGAACGAGAGCGCTCTGCAGGCCCGCATCCAATCGTTCGAGCTGGCCTACCGCATGCAGATGGAAGCCACCGACGCGTTCGACGTCGATCGCGAGCCGGCGCACGTATTGGAAGCCTACGGGTCGAACGTCGAAGCGCGACAACTCTTGATCGCCCGCCGACTCGTTGAGCGCGGCGTTCGCTACGTCCAGGTCTGGCATGGCCAGGGGCAACCCTGGGATAGCCACGATGATTTAAAAGAGCGGCATAGCAACCTCGCGGGGGATATCTCGAAGGCACTCGCGGCGCTCTTGACCGACCTCAAACAGCGGAGCCTCCTCGACCAGACTTTGATCGTTTGCGGTGGAGAGTTCGGCCGCACGCCGACCGTCGAGCTGCCGCAAAAGGGAGCCAACGCCGGCAAGATCAATGGACGCGACCACAACCACTACGGCTTCACCGTCTGGCTGGCCGGCGGTGGGTCAAAGGGGGGCTACGTCCACGGAGCTACGGACGAATGCGGCTTTCAGGCCGTGGAAAAAAAGGTCCACGTCCACGACCTGCACGCCACCATGCTCTACCTCATGGGGTTCGATCACAAAAAGCTCACCTATCGCTTCGCCGGACGCGACTTCCGCCTCACCGACGTGCACGGCAACGTCGTGAAAGAGCTGATCGCCTGAGCCCGCAAAGGCACGGCCGCTGCCGCCCTTCTCTCCGACTCTGCGCGTGAGCCGACGTTGTTGTGCCACGCCTTTTCTGGGCGTCACAAGCGCCTTTCCCGTTTGGGCGAAAACTGAGCGGAAATTGGCGTTATATTCGCGCGCCGAGATCGCCCCAGTTGGGGGCATCCGAAGGTCCACAGACCGCCGATCGCTCCGGATAGAGAAAGTTTTTGATTCGAGGACGCGATCGGTGTAGCCTCGATCTCGACGCCAACGCCGACTCTGGGCAGCCGACAATCGCCGCCCTGGAACGATTTGCGCTTGTTTTCGGGAAGGGTTCGTATGAAGCCAAGCACAGCTCGCGCCTTCGCTTGCTATCGCAGCGGAGCGACACGTTCGCACCGATTGATCTTCCCAGCGGTCCTTGCTGCGTTTGCCGCGGTCTCGCTGTTGCCCGGCCGCTCTGGCCGCGCGGACGACCAACCCGCGCCGCGCAAGACCCCCTGGACTCTCGAAGAGGCCAGAACCCAGCTACGGCTCTATCCGCGTGATGCGTACCTCCAATACGTGGTCTTGATGTTGGAACGCCAAAGGAGCGGAAATGACGGCTCGGGGGATGAGGCGATGACGCCATTCGCCCAGCGGGGCCCCGGACGCGGCAGGGGAGTTGACCTGTTCAGCCTTTTCAGCGGATCATCCGCCGTTCAGGAGAGCTTGCAACTGGACACGATGCGAGGGGAGCCCACACCGGGCCGGGCACCTCGCCGCCCGCGAATGCCGCCCGCACGACCGTTCGCGAAAGGCGGACCGCCCCGCGTGCTCCAGGCTGAGCCCGAGCCGACACCGCCACCCAAGTCGGTCGAAATCGTCAGCCTCGCCGGGCCGACGATTCAAAGCCATCCTTGGGAGAAGATGCTCAATGGACAGAAGCCATTGATCTCGCCATTGGCTCACAACGTCCCGGCCGACTTCTATTTCATTCAATTCCACTCGGTCGACAAGCTGCTCGACGCGATCGAGGCGAGCGACCTGTGGGGACAACACCTCTTCAGTCAGGCCTGGCAAGAAGCCCGCACGCCGCTCTTTGCGAGGCGTATCCGTCAGCAGCTCGCGTTGGAGGTCAACCCGGCACTCAGGCCGTTCTACGATTCGGTCGTCAGCGAGATTGCGGTGACCGGCAGCGACCTTTACGTGCGCGAGGGGAGCGACGTGACGCTCCTCTTTCAGTTCAAGCAGCCCCAGCTCTTTCACACGCGGATGGACTCGTTTCTGTCCAAGGCCGTGAAATCGCACCCCGACGCTCGACGCAGTGAAGGCGAGTACCAGGGAGTGAACTACGCCGAGGTCTCGACGCCGGACCGATCGATCCATGTCTTCTCGGCCTACCCCGAACCGGACTTGCACGTCCGCAGCAATTCCAGGAGCGCGCTGGAACGGGTGATCGACGCCATCCACCGAAAGGATTCCGCCGGCCGGCCGGTGACTCCGCTGGGCGACACGCCCGAGTTCGCCTAC
>DASPSM010000801.1:0-3224 GCA_035623955.1 Planctomycetaceae bacterium | reverse complement strand
CCAGCTCGACAAGGCCCTGAAGCTGGCCCCGCGCGACGAGATGGCTAAGAAGCTCCGCGACGAAATGGCCGCCAAGCTGAAGCCCGCCGAGGCTCCGGCCCCGGCGAATAAATGACCGGCGCAGCGCTGCGACCTACGATTTGTGTTTAGCCGCCCCGCTTGCGGGGCGCATGTCCCGACGCGCGGGGCCAGCGCGTCGGCTGACCCCGCGGTGGTCCGTTAACCGGAACCGGATCGCGCGGCAGAGTCGCCTTGCGGCACTATCTCGATTTTGATACGACGCCCTCCTTACCGTTTTGGCCAAGGAGGGCCGATGCCGCCGGTACCGATGAATGAGGTCTTGTCGCTACTGGATGCCCATTACGAGGCGTTCTTCAAGGCCAAGCCGTGTCAGTGGGCGCTCAAAGGAGACCAGCGAAAGGCGCTTGAAAGGAGACCAGTTGGACTAAGGCGTGATGGACTGCTCCGCTGGGTGCTTTGTCGAAGACAAGCACCCTTTGGAGAGAGTTCATGGCGAACCGACTGGCGATGGATAAGTCACAGGGCATTAAGAGTTTAGCAGCGACGGGGATGTCCGAGCGGCGGATTGCCCGGACGCTGGGAGTGAGCCGCAAGGCGGTTCGGCAGCATTTGGGGCGTGGGGCGTCAAAGGAGACCAAAGCGCCCACCGGGGAAGCGCCCACCGGGTCGGGGGAGGCAAGAGATACCAAAGCGCCCACCGGGTCCGGGGAACGCCCGGAGCCCTCGGCCGAGAAGTCTCGGAGCCTGTGCGCGGCGTACCAGTCGAGCATCCTGGAGAAGCTGGAACAGGGACTGACGGCGCAGCGGATCTTCCAGGACTTGCGGGACGAACAGGGATTTCCCGGCCGCTATCACTCGGTGCGGCGCTACGTGCGGCGGCTGACCGCGGGCAGTGACCTGGCGTTCCGCCGCATCGAGGTCGCGCCCGGCTACGAGATGCAGGTCGATTACGGCAGTGGAGCGCCGTGCCAGGATGAATCGGGGAAGCGCTGCCGCACGCACGTGTTTCGCCTCGTACTGAGCTTCTCACGGAAGGGGTACAGCGAAGCGGTGCGCCGGCTGACGACGGAGTCGTTCGTCCGGTCGTTGGAGAACGCGTTCTGGGCCCTGGGCGGCGTTCCCCAGGTGGTGGTGTTCGACAACGCCAAGGCGGTGGTCACGCAAGCGGACTGGTACGACCCCGAGCTGAATCCGAAGATCGTGGAGTTCTGCCGGCATTACGATTTCACGCTGCTCCCGACGCGACCGCGAATGCCGCGCCATAAGGGGAAAGTGGAACGCGGCGTTGGCTACGCGAAGTCGAATGCGCTGCGCGGCCGCGAGTTCGATTCGCTGGCAGCCGAGAATGAATTCCTGCAGCACTGGGAACGGTCGATCGCCGACACGCGGATTCACGGAACGACCAAGCAGCATGTCGGTCGGCTCTTCGAGAGCATGGAACGCGCTGCGCTGCGGCCGTTACCGCGAGAGCGATTTCCGATCTATGAGGAGGGGCAGCGTCACGTCAGCCGCGACGGCCACATCGAGGTACAACGCTCGTTCTACTCCGTGCCTCCGGAATATCTGGGCTGCGATGTGTGGGTGCGATGGAACGACCAGATGGTCCGGATTCTGAACCATCGGTTTGAACAGATCGCGCTGCACTGCCGACAACATCCCGGGAAGTTCAGCACGCTGCACGAACACCTGGCGAGCGAGAAGATCAGCTCGGTGGAGCGCGGTGCCGAACATTTGCTCAGAAAAGTACGGCTTTTAGGGACACACGCGGCGCGCTGGGCCGAGGCCACGCTCGAGCAGCACGGGGTGCGCGGCATGCGGATCATCCAGGGGCTGCTGGCGCTCAGCCGCCAGTACGAAGCCGGCGCGATCGACGCTGCTTGCGAGAAGGCCTGGCGCGGCCGGGGCTTTCGCTATCGCATCGTGAAGCACCTGCTGGAGCGACGAGCCGCGACGCAGCAGACGCTGGAGTTCCTCGACGTGCATCCGGTGATTCGACCGATTTCGGACTACGCAGACTTTGTTCGTCACGCCCTTCAACAAGGATAAATCATGTCAGACCCATTGCTGTCGACCCTGAAAAAGCTGCGCCTCTCGGGATTGGCCGAGTCGCTGGAGATTCGCCTGCACGAAGCGGCCACGACGGGGCTGAACCATCGCGAGTTTCTGGAGCTCATCCTGCAGGATGAATTGCTGATCCGCAACCAGCGTCAGATGAATCGCCGGATCATGGCGGCGAATTTTCGTGAAGCGCGGCGTCTGGAGGATTTCGACTTCGGCTTCAATCCCTCGATCAAGAAGGACCGCGTGTTCGACCTGGCCACCTGCAAGTTCGTGCGCGAACGGCGCGACGCGCTCCTGGTCGGCCCTCCGGGAACGGGCAAGAGCCATTTGGCGCAGGCGATCGGCTCGGCGGCGATTCGTTCCGGCTTCACGGTCTTCTACCGCTCGATCTTCGACACGGTGCGCGACTTTCTGCACGACGAAGCGCTGGCCGGCCAGGAACGAATCCTGCAGCGGTATCTTAAGCCGGACCTGCTGATCATTGACGACATGGGCATGAAGCAGTTGCCGAAGCGCTCGGGAGAATACCTGTTCGAAATCGTGCTGCGTCGCCACGAAGTCAAATCGACCATGATGACCAGCAACCGTCCTCTGGAGGATTGGGGAAAACTGCTGGGGGACATCCCCAGCGCCACCGCGATCCTGGACCGGTTCCTGCACCACTCCGAGATCATCCAGATCACCGGCAAGAGCTATCGCCTGGGCAACCGCGGAAAAGCGCCAAAAGATACCAAAGCGCCCACCGGGTCGCCGCCCGATAAATAGCTCGGCTCAATGAGTCAAAGGGAACCACTTCTCACGAAACCAACCCAAACCCCTCCGGCTGGTATCTTTTGAAGCGCCCATGAGTGGTATCCTTTGAAGCGCCCAATGACAAAGCCGTTTGCCGACAAAACATTTCATCCCGTCCCGTGTGACACCCGCTCATGGTCGCAGATCCTTGTCAGCATCCTGACAGGAATTAACGGTCGCGAGCGGGAAAAAGGCTCGGACCTGGTTGATGGATCCGACGTGAAGGCCGCCAACTGCTGGAGCGCAATCGACACACCGCGGTTCAACGGAGCCATACCTGCTGGCCGGCTGAGCAAAACGTCTCGCAAGGCCGAGGATGTAACTGCACTGGACGACACGCCCTTCATTTT
>DASPSM010000798.1:0-4570 GCA_035623955.1 Planctomycetaceae bacterium | reverse complement strand
CGGATTGCTGGGCCAGTTGTGACGCGGCTTCGCGCTTGGCCTGACGCAGGGCCGCCTGCGCCCGGTTCAACTGTTCGACGGCCTGAGACTGTTCGCCCTGCGTGTCGGAGGTCGGCCGTTGTTCCAGCTGCTGCTCGGCCTGCGCCATGTGCGCGGCGGCGGCTCCGGCGGAAGCGCTCGACTCGTCGGTGCCGAGTCGCCGCAGCTCGCGGGCGACGTCTTCGGTCCCCTCGCGGAGGCGAGTCTGTTCTTTTCTGAGCTTTTCGATGGCGGGCGGAGCCGGCTGCGACTTGTCGGCGCTCATTTGCTGCGTGCGTTTTCGCAGCGATTCTTGATCCTTCCGCAACGCGTCGATTTGCTGTTCGGCCTTCTGCATCTGTTCGACGGCCGATTTCAAATCTCCTTCCGGACGCTGGGCCAGCCGGTGGTCGAGCTTTTTCAGCTCGTCGAGCAACTGCTGCTGTCTGGCCATCGCCTGCCCGACGTTGTTTTCCGCGAGCTGCCCGCCGATTTCGCGCATCATCGCTTCGGGATTGGCGCGTTCGAGCGACTTTAACGCTGCCGCGGCGTCGGCGGCCGCGCCGCTCTCCGCTTGTCCGTCGGGCTGCTTGGACCGTGTGGCTTCGCGTAGATGTCCCTTGAGGTGCGCGACCTGATCGGCCAGTTGCGTTTGGCGCTCGGCCAGCCGGGCGAGGTCGGCTTGCCCCTGCGGACTCAATTCAGAGAACCGCCTGGCGAGCGTGGCGCGGGAGATGTCGGACGTGTCGGCGTTGAGTTTTTCCTGAGAATCGACCAGCTCGCGGAGATTGTCGTGCAGGCCCTGCCAGTCGCGCCAGCGAGTCAGCTCGCCCAGCATGTTCCGCACCGATTCGAGGACGACCCCTTGCTCGTGTCCGGCCGTCTTCAGCGACTTGGATTGTTCACGAGCCGTTTCCCGGTCTGGAGTCGATTTTTGCAGTTCGGAGGTTTTGACGGCCCGCGTGAGAGTGTCGTCGAGCGAAGCGAGGTGCGATTCCTTGAGCTCCGAGAGCTCGCGGTCGAATCGCTCGAGGCGCTTTTGAATGTCGCCCCCCGGCAGCCCGTTCTGCCGCATCTCGGACAACAGGTCGCGGACGAGGGTGGCCGCTCCGTCGGTCGGATGAGCCAGCAGCTCTCCCACGTCGCGCTGGTCCGAGTGAACGCGTTTGAGGATGTCGAGATCGGTCGGCTTCAATCGACCGGCCTTTTCGAGCTGCACCACGAGATCGCCCGTCTGCGCGCGAGCCCGCGACTGAATCTGCTCGGTGCGCTCCAGGATCCGCAGCACGTCGGCCTGGCGCAAAACGATCTCGGCTTCCTTTTGCTGGGGCGAAACGACGATCAGCGTCCGCAGCGGGCTCTTGCCAACGTGCGGCGGACCGAGGTCGAACCAGTCGGTGGCCTCAGCGTGGAAGACGATTCGCATCCCTTCGCTCAACGGCAGATCGCGCAGGTTCCAGACGAAAGAGACTCGATGATGCTGCGGCCGCGGCAGGGCCGAGGCCATCGGGATGGTCGCCTCGGGCGTCGCCGACGCATCCCCCAGCCGGAATTGCAGCCGCATGTCGCGCAGGCCCAGATCGTCCTTCGCGGTGGCGGTCACCGGCAGCTGGGCGACGGCCGTCACCGACGCATCGGCCGGCGGTTGATCGATGGTGACGTCGGGAACGGCGTCGGCCGCGGCTTCGATCTCGTAGCGCGGGGCGTCGGGATTTTCGATCGCTTCGGTGTCCTTAAGCAAAAATGTGTAGCCATAGGCGCCCGGCTCGGAGAGGACGAAGCTGCCGCGAAATTCCCGCGAATCGGCCGCCAGCGCGATCGAGCCGGCCGGCTTGTCTTTGACGCGCAGCGCCGCTGCCGCCAGCGGTTTGCTGGACCGGGCCCGAAATTCGGCTTTTGTCCCGACGATCCCCCGGATTTTGCCGTCGCCGGGAGCCAGTTTTTCGATCGGGCGGGCCGTATAAGCGGGCGGAGTCAGCACGACCTCCAGGCGCTCGACAATTGGCGGCAGGACGACCTGCATCTCGCACTCGGGCACGGTGTCGTCGTCGCCGCCGACCACGCGAAACCAGACCGGGCCGCGGTCCGCGGGCAGGCTCAACAGGCACACGTCATGCAGCGTGCCGGCCCCATCGCGCAGCGACGCGTGACGCAGCGGTTCGCGGAGCACTGGTTCATCGGGAAGCCAATACTCGAGAAAGACATCGTCGGGCAGTCGGCCCTTGCCGTCCTCGACCAGGAGATCGAGCTTGCGGCCCCGCACGATTTTGAAAGGAGCGTCGCGCTCGGGATCGACCGGCGCAAACACGGTCGACAGATAGCGCAGGTTCGTGCGCCGCGGCCAGGAAGAAGCGGAGTACGGCATGAAGAGCCGCTCGGCCGCCAAGAGCGCGTCGGCCGGCGCGACGCAGACCAGCACCACCGCCACGAGCAAAATTCCCGCCGCGGCGCCCAACACCGATCGCGGCGGAGCAAACTTCACCGCTTGCGTCATATCGACCGAGCGAGCCAGTCGGACTGTCTCGTCGATCGCTTGCCGCTGCAGCTCCGGAGAGCCGAGCGCGGGATCGCAGTCGGTTTTCAAAAACTGCAGCGAGCTGGCAAGCCCCTCGTGAAAACTGGGAAACCGCCGCTCGATCCGCATCGCCAGGGCCGCGTCCGAGATCGGAAACAGAAACGGCGAGATCAAATACCGCCAGCAGATGACGGCGCTGGCGACGACAACGGCCGCCAAAAGCACCAGCCGCGCGTGGGGCGAATCGAGATGGATCGAGCGGTCGACGAGTCCCGCCGCGACGACGAGGCCGCCTGCGGCAACGACGAGCCAGGCGGCGCCGGAAGCCACAAGAGTCGCCCGAGCCCGGCGGCGAACTAGCCCAATTCCGCGAGCAAGCGCCTCGGGCATCGGCATAAGGTCTCCTGCAGAAATCATAGCAGCCGCGCGCGGCGGCGCAAAATCCACTCCGCGGCCAGCAGAGCGGCGAAGACGAGCAGCACCTCCCAATGATTCCAGAGCGGGATCCGCTCCCGCGTGCTGAGCGGAACCGGATGGCCGGGGGGAATGCGCGAAGGAAGGCTCGAAGCGTCGGAAAGCGTCAAAAAGTCGCCATGCGTGATCTGCGCGGTTTGCTCCAGCTCGTGGCGATCGAGGTTGCGCCGCAACAGCTCGTCCGAGGTCGCTTGGACGCGGAAATCGACGGCCGGGGGCGCCTCGCGAAACGACGGGCTGGCCACGAACGCGTGATAAACGCCCAGCGGAAGCGACGTAGCCGTCCCTTCAAAAATTGTCGGATGCCCGGGGCTGCGGTTCAAAGTCATCGTCCGCCGCTCGCCGTTACGACGCTCGACCGCCACGCTGACTGCGCTGGTTGCCGCGGGGACGAAGCGTTCGTCGAAGAACCGCACGCGGAACGAGGGCGATTCCCCCTGAGCGTACAGCGACCGGTCGGTCGTCAGCTCGGCCGTGCGGTCGCGGCCCAATAAGCGCGAGCGGCTGAGATAACGCACGGCGCGGCTCCAGAGGGGCCCGTAGTAGAGATCGCCGACGCGGAACCGCCAGCGCCAGAACTCGTCCGTCGCGTTGAACAAGACCTTGCCCGCGCCGACCGGCTGCATGACGACAATCGGCACGTCGTTGGTCGTCGAGGGGCCGCGATGCCAGACTGCGAACACGCGGGCGCTCGGCCGGGCCCGAAGCGTGCCGGCGAGCCAGTGCAGGCTGGGGAGCTGCTTCCAGATTTCGAGGGTGGCGGATTCGGTGTCGGCCATCCGGAAGATCGATGTGCCTCGCAAGCCGTCGACCGTCAGCTCGGGATGAAATCCGTCGAACAGGACGTCATCGACCGGGGTCGGGGTCTCGCTCAAATCGAGGGGCACCAGCTCTTCCCAGGGCGTCCCCCGATAGACGATGGGATTGAAGTTCGCGCCGGCGATCATCAGCACGCCCCCGCCGGAATCGCGCACGAAGCCCCGCACCAGCTCCATCGACCAGTTCCCCAACAGGGCGGGATTGAGATCTCCCAGGATCAGCACGTCGTAGCCGTAGAGCTCCTCCTTGTTGAGTGGGAAGTGCGGCAGCGCCGTCTGGTCTTCGGAGGCGTACTCGACGTCGGCCTCCTGCAGCACGGTCTTGAGACTGACCGTCGGATCGCGCTCGAAGAGCGCCTTGAGGTAACGAAATTCCCAGCGCGGCGACGAGTCGGCCAGCAACACGCGGATTTTCTCCTTGCGGATGCTGACGTGCCGCGTCTCGCGGTTGTTGTCCCGGTTGGTTTCAGCGGGCAGCGGCGGGACTTCGATCGCAACGTCGAGCTCGCCCGGCTCGCTGGGGACATAAGCCAGCTCGAAGGGGGCCGGTGTGCCGTCGGCCGCGAGAGTGACGCTGCTCTGCGCCAGCACTCGGCCGCTGTCGCGCTCGGTCAAGCGGACGGGGACGGTGGTCGCGCCGAGCCCCTCCCCTTTCACTTTTCCCGAAATGGTGTACGGATCGCCGACGAAGGCCAAATCCTCGGCCAAGACGTCGTAGAGCTGCAGGTCGCGCGAGGGCTGCTCG
>DASPSM010000791.1:0-4345 GCA_035623955.1 Planctomycetaceae bacterium | reverse complement strand
TCTTTGAGGTCGGCCCGGTTGCCTGTCAACTTTTGAGAGCCGGGGTGAAGATTGCTCTCGAGCATCAGGCCGACGATCGTGCGGTTGCCGGCCGCGCGTTGGCCGACGACGTCATTCCAGGCGACGTGCTGGCGACGAAAGTCTTTCTCGGAATTCGCGTGGCTGCAGTCGACGACCAGGTTCGGCGAGGCTCCCGCCTCCTTCAGGCGCGCTGCCGCTGCCTTGAGGTGCTCGGCCGAGTAGTTCGGGCCCGAGCGGCCCCCGCGGAGAATCAGGTGTCCCCACGGGTTCCCCTTGGTGTTGATGATGCACGTGTTGCCGTCGGGGTCGATTCCCAGGAAGCTGTGGCAACCGCGGCCGGCCACCAGGGCGTCGATTGCCACCTGCAGATTGCCGTCGGTGCCGTTCTTGTAGCCCACCGGCATCGAGAGGCCACTGGCCATTTCGCGATGCGTGGGCGACTCGGTGGTGCGGGCGCCAATCGAAGCCAGCGTGATTAAATCCGCAATGTACTGCGGCGTGATGGGCTCGAGCATTTCGGTCGAGGCGGGAACGCCCAACTCGGAGATCTCGAGCAGGATCTTGCGAGCGAGGCGCAATCCGGCCCCGATATCGAACGTGTCGTTCAGATGCGGATCGTTGATCAGCCCCTTCCAGCCGAGCGTCGTCCGGGGCTTTTCGAAATAGACTCGCATCACGAGTACCAGCCGGTCCTCGACCTGCTCGGCGAGTCGTTTCAACCGTCGGGCGTATTCGAGGGCCGTGCGCTCGTCGTGGATCGAGCAGGGGCCGACGACCGCGAACATCCGCAGATCTTCCCCCGCTAGAATCCGCTTGATGGCCTCGCGCGACTGAACGACCGTGCGGTTGGCGGCGAGCGAAGCCTCGGTCTCCGCGCGCAGAGCGCGCGGAGCGATCAGCGGCACCGTGCTGCGGACATTCAGGTCGTGGGTCGGCTGAAGCTGCTGGTCGACGATCATGCGGGTCGCTCGTTTGTCCGGATGTGAGCCGGGAATTATAGGTGCCGTCCGGCTCGCTTGCCATGCGGTTTGACGGGCACTCCCTGGGCTTCCATGTCCAACAGCCGCCGCTTGAGCTCCACTCCCGTTCGGCAGGAAAACCCACCGATTGCTCCGCCGGCCGCGACGACGCGATGACACGGGATCAAGAGCGCGATCTGGTTTGACGCCATCGCGCTTCCGACGGCTCGAGCCGCGCGGGGCTTGCCGGATCGAGCGGCCAGTTCGCCGTACGAGAGCGTCGAGCCATACGGAATGCCGCGGGCCGCTTCGAGGACTCGTTTGCGATACGGCGTGGTCTGTCCCAGTTCAACGTCGAACTGGCGAAAATCGACGCGCTGCCCCTGAGCGTATCGCTCCAGCGCGCGGCGCAGCTCGGGGTACCAGTCGCGTTCCCCAATCGCGACGGTGGATCCGCCGCCGCTCGAATCGGAGACTCTCGCGGTGAGCGCGTTTCGAACCTCGTCAGCCGACGCGTGTCCAATCGTCAGGGCGACGACCGTTGTTCCCGAGCCGGCGACCCCGATCCAGCCAAGCGGCGTCGCAAAGATCGCCGCTTCGATCGGGCGCGGTTCGATCGGTCGAGAGGCAGCTCTCGCCCGAAGACGCGAGGCATTTGGTCGACGAGTTCGTGCAGCAGTCGGTCTTTGACCCATACGGTGACCCCTTATAGAATGATACGGGCTCGTTGCAGACCGAGCCCGCCTTTCGGAAATTAGCACTCGTTCGAGGATGCGCTCCTTCATCCTGACAGGTCGTCCTGAGACAGGCTCCTGCACGCAGAATCGTCGAGGTCGGACCATGAACGTGTACAGCTCGCTTGCCGACGACTATTACATCAATCTCAACCTCAACACGGAAATGACTCTTCCGCAGGGGCGCGAGACGATTCTGGGGTTCTTCGAGCGAATCCAGAAGCAATACCCCAGCATGCGGAACTTTTACACGCGTGAGAACGGCGATTTCGTCCTCGAAGAGGATAAGGACCAGCCGCACCAGCGCTGGATCTCGCTCGAACCGCGACGAATCTGCAGCGGCGTGATCGATCCCACGGACGTCGAGTCGGCCATCGAGCAGCACGCGCTGATGCTGCGACTGGCGCCTTACATGCTCTCCGTGAGCCCGATCGAATGCGAGGCCCTCGACTACATGATGGGCTTCGACTTCAGCTACCGTGGCAACCACGACGAGCTGGTGGCCGAAGCCCTCGGCGCGGGGCCCGCCCTGGACGGCATGATCAACGTGCCGGGGGTCAAGGTGCTCAACTACGAGCCGTCGATCACCATCAGCCTCGACGAAACATGCCGCCGTCAGGCGCGACTGATGGTCGAGACGCGGACCAACGCCTACCAGGTGCGCCGCGGCGAATTCTCGGAAGACCAGATCAGCGTCTATTTCACGGTGCGCCAATACGGTGGCCTCGAAGGCGTCGAGTCTTTCGAGCAGAGCCTGTTCAAGCTCCGCGACCAGTGCGACGAGCTGATGCACGGCTACGTGATCGATCACGTGCTGCGCCCGCTGCAGCAGGCCATTTCGGCGAAGTAATCCGCCGGCCGTCCGACAGACGTCGGTTGATCGTGGGTTTGGACGAGCTCGGGCGGCACTGGTTGCTGCGCCCGTGCGATTCGTTAGCCCCTTGGGCGACCGACAATAGCCCAGCGATTCATCGCTGGGTAAGCGAGATCGCCTCACCCCTTCTCCTTTTCTTCTCTTCGAACTGCAAAGCCTCGGCGGGGCGACAGATCGCCGACTTCAATCGAGCATTGCTTGCTGAGACGCGAGCGCGGGCTTTTGTAGAATCGCCGCCGATTGCTCCGCGAAAGTAATGCGTCTCTCGTCCCTGACGGGACTTTCCAAACAAAGCGCGCGGGACGCTCTCCTTACCCAGCGATGAATCGCTGGGCTATTTCCGGCTGTCCCTGCGGGACACAGGAGGCTAGGGCAACTGTCCTGACTCGTCCGACCATTCTGCCGTGCGACTGGTTCCGGGCGTTTCGCTGACTCCCGCGCTGTCGCTACGATGGCCGTATGCTGAAATTATTCGGTCGACGCTACGAAAACGGCGAGCCGGTGCGAATCACCGTTGAGGGGGACCGGATCGCGGCCGTCGAACCCGCCTGGCCAACAGGGAACGTCGACGAATGGCCCTTCGTCGCGCCAGGTCTCTTCGATCTGCAGATCAACGGGCACGGCGGCACGTGGTTCGGCAAGGAGGGAATCACCCCCGAGGAAGTGCTGGCCGTGCTCGAGCGGCACTTTCGCTTCGGAGTGACCCGTCTCTGCCCGACCGTCATCACCAATTCATCGGAGGCGCTGCAAGCGGCTTTTGCGGCGCTGCGGCAGGCATGCGAGCGCGAGCCCTGGGCAGCGCACATGTGCCCTGGCTTTCACGTCGAGGGACCCTATATCTCCGCGGAGGACGGTCCGCGTGGCGCGCACCCAAAAGAGCACGTGCGACCCCCCGATTGGGACGAATTCGAGCGGCTCCAGCAGGCGGCAGAAGGCCGAATTTGTTTGATCACCCTGGCCCCGGAGCTGCCAGGCGCGATCGACTTCATCCGCCGGGCGACAGCCTCCGGCGTCACCGTCGCAATCGGTCACACGGCAGCCACCGGATATGAAATTGCCGACGCGATCGACGCAGGGGCGCGGCTGAGCACGCACTTGGGCAACGGCGCGCATCCGATGCTTCGCCGGCACCCGAATTACATTTGGGAACAGCTAGGTGATCCGCGGCTATCGGCCAGCGTCATCGCCGATGGCCTGCATCTTCCCCCGTCGGTCCTGCGGTCGATCATCCGCGCGAAAGGCGTCCGCGGGGTCATTTTGACTTGCGACGCCTCGGGGCTCGCCGGCTGCTCGCCGGGTGTCTATACGGAGGGGAAAATGCGTATGGAAGTGCTCCCCGACGGCCGGATCGTTGTCGCCGGCCAGCGAGAATTGCTGGCTGGGTCTGCGGCCGACACTTGCCGTTGCGTCGTCGAGGCGATGCGCCAAGGGGTGAGCCGGGCTGACGCCATCGATATGGCCGGCCGTAACCCGGCCCGCTTGCTCGGCTTCGAAGAAATCCGCTTGCGGCCTGGTTCGCGTGCGGATTTGTTCATATTCCGTGGTTCGGAATCAAATTCGCTGGAAGTGCAGGCAGCAATCGCGGCGGGAAGCTTGCGGTTTGGCACGGTTTCGTCGCCTTAACACGTTCTCGCGCGGCTAGTTCCTGGCGTTTCTCCTTGAACCGTATGCAAAGCGTGATACCATCAAATGGGCAGTCGAACGCTACAGCAGTCGTTCAGACTGCGTCATTTTTATTCATTTGTGACTCTTTTTTC
>DASPSM010000777.1:0-2440 GCA_035623955.1 Planctomycetaceae bacterium | reverse complement strand
AGCGATGCTCGCGGGGGGGGCGGCTGGTTCATACGCCACTTGGCGGGCGTCGAGGCGGCAAGTCTCGTGTTCAGCGACGGTGCTGGCCGACAGACGGGTGATCTCTGGCGCGATCGGGAAGGCTGGTATCGGCACGGACGCTGGTATGACAGCCATCCGGACCAGATTTCCGCTTCTGCCGCACAGGCCACGCCGATCTCGGCCGCGCCGGAGGGAGAGAGCTCGGCGGAAGCGATCGCGCCAAAGCCGGCCCCCTCCGCGCCGGGATCCCACGATATCGGCGCTGCCCCGGATTTCCGCGAAGAGACGATTTATTTTCTGATCACCACCCGATTCTACGACGGCGATCCCTCGAACAACTTCTTTTGCCGCGACCGCATCAAATTCAACGCCGAGGGCCAGCCCGAGGACCCGCACTGGCGCGGCGACTTTAAGGGTTTGATCGCCCGTCTCGATTACATCCGCGACTTAGGCTTTAGCGCGATCTGGATCACCCCGCCGGTCGAGAACCGGTCCGGCCTCGATTATCACGGCTACCACCCCTACGACTGGACGCGCATCGACCCGCGACTGGAGTCATCCGACGCCACCTACCAGGATCTGATCGAGGAAGCGCACGCGCGCGGCATCAAGATCATTCAGGACGTGGTGATCAACCATTCCTGCCAGTTCGGCATTCGCGGCGTCGTCCACATCGACCATTTGCCGATCAAGTACTACGTGCCGCAGGGAGCCCGGCAGGGAGAGCAGAACTATGGCCCCTATAAGGGCAACCTCGGCAACTACGCCTGGCCGAACCGTGACGACATCGATAACCCGGTCGCCCCGGCGTGGTATCGGGAGCGGCACGGCCGCGACCCGGAAGGTATCGAGCCGCTGGTCGATCCCCGCTCGGGAGCGACGGTGCCGAGCCCCGGTTACAATCCGGGCCGGTTCTTCGGCATCGATCCGAACAGCCTCGACCCGAACTGGTACCACCAGGAGGGATTCATCATGGGCGGCGACTGGGAAAGCGCCTGGCCGCTGCAGCAGAAGCACATCGCCGGCGACTGCATTGACCTCGCCACCGAGCGGCAGAACGTCAAGGACTACGTCATCGGCGCAATCAGCCGGTATCTCGACATGGGCGTCGACGCGCTGCGCATCGACACCGTCAAGCATATCGAGCGCGGCAACCTGCTGGAATACGTGAACGCCTGGAAGGCGCACAAGCCGGGTCTCTTCGTCTTCGGCGAGAACCTGGTCAAGGGTTACGGCTGGGGCGATATGGGGGGCGGCGACAACGGCCCGTCGCAGATCCGGCCGTGGTGGTACACACGGCTGGGCGACGATCCCCGCGATCCAAACTCCGGCGGCGATTCCGGCTTCGCCGTGCTCGACTTCGGCCTGTTCTCTTCGTTCCGCGACAATCTCAGCCGCGGCAGCTTCGAGGGCATCGCCCAGGCGATGTCGATGGACTGGATCTACGGCGATCCCACCACGCTGATCACCTTCCTGCAGAACCACGACGTCGGCCCCGACAACGACTTCCGCTTCCGCTTCAAGGGCGAGCAGTGGATGGCGGCCAACGCCTACAACGTGCTGTGGTGCGTGCGGGGCATCCCCTGCCTCTACTATGGCGAGGAGATCGAGTTCATGAAGGGCGCGCCGCAGGACGTGGTCGAGGCGAACGACACGCTCGATCGCACCGGCCGCGCCTACTTCGGGGATCATCTCACGGAGGAGCGGATAGGCCAGACGCAGAGCCATCCGCTCTACCGGCACATCAAGCGGCTCAACCAGATCCGCCGGGCGGTGCCAGCCCTGCAGAAAGGGGCGATGCGCGATGTCCGCGAATGGCGGAGCGGCATGAGTTTCGTTCGCGATTGGAACGACGGCGAGAGCTACGCGGTGGTCGGCCTCGCCATCGGCGGCGGCCAGCAGGTCACTGTCGGCGGCATCCGTAATGGCATCTACCGCGACGCCGTCACGGGAGGCGAGATTACGGTCGGCGACGGCTCGCTGTCGTTCGCGGTGCGCGGCAACTCCGCCGGCATCTGGGTGTTGAACGGCCCCGGCAAAATCGGCGAGGACGGGAGGTATTTGCGGTAACCAAACTGCAGGAAGCTGAGACAACACCCTCTGCTTTAGCATGGACGCAATTGTGGATGGAATTTAAGCCATTTCCATAACTGATTGATAAATATAGGTTTTCTAATCCAACCGCTAAGCCTCCAGCGCAGCTCCAGTTGTGAAGGTCGTTCTCAAGGCAATACTCGGTCATTTTTTCTTAAGGCCGGTTGTAACCCGGAACGCGAAATGCGGGGCCGCACACTGCTCCCACCTGGCGTCATCACCTCAATCGTGGACGCTGAAGCGTCCGTGCTGTGCGTCCGCAGTGATTTGCGAAGCGTCCAGGGCGGTTGCGCAAGGAGACCTCGATCACGCTTTGTCATTTCCG
>DASPSM010000773.1:0-13046 GCA_035623955.1 Planctomycetaceae bacterium | reverse complement strand
CAGAAAGAACGAGGTCACCGAAATGAGGGCGATGGCAGCCCGCGGCTTCCCGTCAACGTCGACCACGCCCATTATGTAGAGTGACATCGTCGCCAGGATCAGCGACGGCACAACGACGAGTCCGTGTCGCCCGCGCAAACGATCCGAGAGCAAGCCTGCGACGATCGCCGATATTCCCCCGGCCAGCGGAAACGACAGGCTGGCGATGCCGGCGTCCCCCGCGGACAGGCCAACGTCGGTCAAATAGGTCGTGCTCCAGTTGTTAAACGTCTCGCGAATTAGCGTCAGGCCAAAATTGATGCCGCAAATCGACCAGAACACGGGGCTCTCGAGCAGTGGAAAAATCAAATCTTTCAGCGACACTGTTGCCGCCGATTGGCCAGCCTCTCCGAAGACGTTGTTGGGATTGGCGCTCGGCTCTTCAAGGCCCAGATCGCGAGGGCTCGAGCGCAAAAGCGCCAGCGTCAACAGAGCAATCGCACCGAGACTCGCGGCTGCGATCAAGAAAACGGCCCGCCAATCGGCCAATTGACCAAGTGGTGTCTCCGAGTATTTCTGGCCGATCTTTACGATTCCGCCCAAATAAAGCCGGATCACGGCGTCGCCCAGCAAGAAGCTCAGCGAGAGGAATCCCATCACCGTCGCCTGCCGACCGAGTGGATACCAGCGGGAAGAGGTTTTGACGAGTGCCGGCCAGCCCATCGACTGGACGAATCGGTTGGCCCCCCAGATGCCCAAGAAGAACGGCAGCCCGGCACTCAGTCCAAAGACCGTCGTGAAGGCAACGGTGGCAACCATCCCGACGAGGAACATCCGGCGACCGCCGAGATACTCGACGATGACGCCATTGAGAACCTTGCCCACGGCATAAGCGACCACTCCGGTGCTGTCGACGTAACCCAGGTGCTTTCGATTCAGTCCGAGGCCGCTCTCGGGCGCCAGCATCAGCGGCTTGGCAATCGCCAGGCAGGAACGGCCGAGATAGTAGCCGGCGTAACCGACGAACAGCGTGCACGCCGTGATCGTTTGCCAGCGTTTGAGCCGCGCGTCGGTCATCGGCAATGAGTATTTCGAGCCGGGAGTGCGGGTGCTTTTCCAGCGCAAGCAACGCGCGTCGGGCTGCCCCGAGGCGATTCATGCGCCATTTCCAAAATGTAATGAGCGCAAATCGCCGCGGCGCAAGGGGTATCGGATTGCCAAATTACCAAGAAACCTGAAGAGATCCCAAGCCCGAGAGCGCCCAGCGGCGGATGCGAAGCCGCGTCTTCTTCTTGACCGCTTCAGCACTTCCGTCATATAAACCGCTCCCTCTCGCCTTTCCTCTCTCCACATCTCCGTCCGTTTTCATACCGTCCGGATCAACTTCCGACTGCGGCTTGTTGCCTCCGACGGCGCACTCCCCTCGGGTCAAACCTATGCTCGCACTCACTCCGCGAGAGTTCGACCGCCTGGTTCCGCGCGCTCTGCGAAGTACTCGGTCGCTGGGCCGGGCGGCGCTGGTGGTGGCGATAATCCTCGGGCTGGTCGTTTGGCTGGGCGGGGTCGTCCGCGCCGGAGACGACGACGACGACCCCGATGACGACCCGCCGGTCAAGAAACACGTCACGCCCGCTCAGAAGGAATCAAGCGATTCGAGTTCGTCGGAGTCGAACGGCTCCGGGCCCATCACTCCGGGGGCTCCCACTGACGGTTGGGGAGTCGACGTCATTGGTGGATTTGCCTACGGCCAAAGCGTGGTGCAGGACCGGCCCCTCGCGCCAATCGAGGCCTTTCCATACTTTCTCCTGAACGACTCGCTCTACTTCAGCGATTTACGGTTCTATCCGACGATCGACGGGACCTTCGGCGGCAGCCTGGGCGGCGGTTACCGCTACTACAGCCGCAGTCTCGACCGGATCTTCGGCGCCAGCCTGTGGTATGACGCCGACGGCACGCGCGACGTCTATTTCCAGCAGATCGGACTGAGCCTCGAAACGTACGGCGTGATCGACTTCCGCACCAACCTGTATTTCCCGGTCGGCCAGACGACTCAGCAAACCGACCAATCGATCATCAGCGGCTCCCAGCGATTCGTCGGAAACAACCTGGCCTACGACACGCTGACCTCGTATCTGGCCGCGATGCGAGGGGTCGACTTCGAGGCGGGAGTCGGTCTGCCCGGCCATTTCGCACAGGATCACGGCATCCGCGCGTATCTCGGCGGTTATTACTACAACGACGACGACGGGGACCACATTCTGGGCATTTCCGGGCGCGTGCAGGCCAACATCTGGTCCGGGCTCGACGCGTCGGTTCAAGTAACCAACGACAATTACTTCAACACGCGGGCGATGGTGAACGTCTCGTGGACCTTCGGCCCGCTGCACCGTTCGGAACTCTCTCAAGCGACGACCGAAGGGCGCCTCGGCGAACGGGTGACGCGTAACTACACCGTGCTGGCGGTCTCCGAAAGCCAGGTTGACGACCCGCTCGCCATCAACCCGAACACCCGCCAGCCCTACGTTATCGCCCATGTCGACAGCAACGCGGCCCCGGGCGGCGACGGCAGCGTAAACGCCCCGTTTCAGACGCTCGCTGCGGCGCAAGCCAGCGGCGCGGCCGTCATCTTTGTCCACGCGGGCAGCGTCTTCAACGGCACTGGCGCGACAATTGTGATGAATCCCGGACAATTCCTGTTCGGCGACGGGACCGGCGAGCAGAATTTCCTTCCGATCTCGAACTTCGGGCAGATTCTTTTGCCGCGCGGGCCGACGACCGGGGCGCTTCCGATGCTCAACGCGTCCGCGGGCGCTCCAGCGGTCACGCTCGCCAACAACACCGTGCTGTCCGGATTTACGATCAACAATCCGACGGGGGTCGGCGTTCTGGCCAACGGCATCGGCGGCATCACGATCAAAGACACGACGGTCAACGGCGCAGGGTCCGACGGTATCCAGATCTTGAATGCCACCGGCAACTCGCTGTTGACCAACGTCAACGTCGTCGGCTCGGCGGGCAACGGGCTGGTCATCAACGGCGGCGACTCGAACGTGCAATTCAGCGGAACCCTGGTCGGCAACCAGCTGCACGACCTGGTCATCGAGAACATCGGCACCGACAGCGTGATGAACATGGTCAACGCGCTGTTCCCCGGCTCGGGCAGCCAGGGCATTTTGCTCTCCAGCAACGCGGGCACCATCAACTTCAACAACCTGTCGGTCGGCAACACGACGTCAAACTCCATCGACATCGAAGGCGAGACTGGGACCGTCAACTTCACCGGCTTGACCACCGTCTCCTACGGCGGCGCGGCGTCGATTTTGATTAACAACATGACTTCCACCGGCGTCGTGAACTTCGGCACCATCGACATCAACAACCGTCACGGCGAAGGCCTGGTCGTCGACAATACGGCCGGCAACGTCTACGTGAACGGAATGACGACGGTTACCAACGAAGGAGGCACGGGCTACTCGGCGATCGACATCAAGAACTCGTCGGGCAACGTCGACTTCATCGGCAAGGTGATTGTCGAGAACAGCACGCTCAATCCGGGCGTCAGCATTACGAACGACACCGGATCCACCAGCTTCACCGCGCTCGATGTTTCGAGCATCAACGGCACGGCCCTCTACGCCAACAACGGAGGCACGCTGAACATCAATGCCGCCCAGGTAGCGGCCGCCGGCGGCACGATCACGGCCACGAATGGCACGGCACTCGACATCGAAAACACGACGATGAACGTTTATCTGTTCAGCGTCTCCAGCAGCAACGCGGCCGTCGGCATCAAGCTGCTCAACTCCCCCGGCGCGTTCGCAATCTTCGGCGACAGCAACGAAACGGCGGGCGCCGGCGGCACCATCCAGGGCGACACGATCGGCGTCCAGGCCGTCAACAGCGGTTCGGTCGGCCTGTTGTCCATGAATTTCAACCTCAACGGCACGGCCATCCAGACGCAGGACCTCACGAACCTGTCGGTGACGAACACCAACATCACCAACTCGTCGTCCTTCGGAATCAATGCGCTCGACACCAAGACCCTCGTCGTGCTCAGCTCAACCTTCTCGGGCAACGGCGGCCCGAACGTCGCCACATCGGTCGACACGGTCGGTTCTTACGCCTTCAGCTTCCTGGGGAACAAGTTCACCACGTCGACGTCGGACAACATCCAGGTCACGACCCTCTCTGGCGGACAAGGCGCCGTGGTCAACCTGGTCGTGCAGGGCAACCAGTTTGAGAACGAATCGGCCGGGACGGCCGGCGTCAACGTGAATTGGAACGGCACACTGTCAGCGACGATCACTCAGAACGCGTTTCTGACGACCGGCGGGTCGAATACCGGCGTCAAAATCAACAACGGCGCGACGAACGCCCTCTCCACCATCGCCTACACCAACAACGTCTTCACCAGCGAGGGGGGCAGCGATACGGCCTTGGACGTCGTGCTGGCCGGAACGGGCCAGATCAACGTCGCGACCAACGGCGTGCAGTTCGGCGCCGAAAGCGGGACGGCGTTCCACTTCTCGCTCAGCGCGGCATCCACGGTCAACATCACGGGCAACACGATCATCGACACGACGGACGGAGCCACCGGAATTCTGTTCGACACGATCGCGGCCTCCAGCAACCTGGCAGTCTCGGCCAACACGATCCAGCTGTCTCAAAACGGCGGCGAGTTGACCAGCGGCATCATCATCTCGAACGTCACCGGCACCACCCAGGGAAGCGAGAACTTCTTCCTGAACCTGTCGAGTGCCTCCAACAACACGATCAGCGGCGCCAACACGATCTTCTTTGTGCCGACCAATACGACCTCGGGCGAACTCTTGATCAACGGCAACCAGATGCCGTGAGCCGGTTCAGATATTCCGAGGGCCTGTGGGCTTCCGGCGGTCGACTTCTTTACAAAACCGTGCTCGGGGTTTGAAAGAGGGAGTCGAACGCGCGCAAGAGTTCCTTGATCTGGATCGGCTTGGAGACGTAATCGTCCATTCCGGACTGCAGGCAGCGTTCCCGGTCCCCCGTCATTGCATGGGCTGTCATCGCAATGATGGGAATGTGCTGACCAGTCCCGGCCTCTCCCGCGCGGATCGTCTGGGTCGCTTCCAAGCCATCCATTTCGGGCATCTGGACGTCCATGAGCACGGCATCAAAGCTTTCGTGCGCGAGCGCCTCGACGGCCTGCTTGCCGTTGGCGACCGCCGTTACGCAGTAGCCTGCCTTTTGCAACATGTAGACGGCTACGCGCTGATTGACGGGATTGTCTTCCGCAAGAAGCAATCGCAGGGAGCGCCGCCCGTTGGCGGGCGGGGACCCACCGGCGTTCTGCTCCTGCAAGGGGCGCGGCAAACGATCGTGGCGGGCAACGTTGTTCAGTGCGACGAGCGCCGCGAGTTGCAACTCGTCGGCCTTGACCGGCTTGACGAGGTAGCCGGCCAGGCCCATCGCGCGGCATCGGCTGGCGTCGTTTTGACAATCGGCAGAAGTCAGCATCATGATTGCTGACGGAGCAATCCCCGGATGTTTGCGGAGCTCTTCGATCAGCATGAATCCGTCCATTCCCGGCATCATCTGGTCGAGAAGCATCAGCGCGTAGGGCTTGCCGATTGCCGAGACGCGCCGCAACTCTTCGATTGCGGCCGGGCCACTGTCCACGGAGGTGGGATGGGCTTCCCAAAGCCGCAGCAGTCCCGAGAGGACGCGTCGATTCGTCTGGTTGTCGTCGACAATGAGGACCGCCAAACCACGCAGCTTCTCGGGCTTGACCGGCTGCGGGGCCGTGTCGGGCCCTTCCGCTTTGCCGAACTGAGCCGTGAAGCGAAACGTGCTGCCTCGCCCGAGCTCGCTGTCCAGTTCGATTTGTCCTCCCATGAGCTTCACGAGACGCGTTGAGATGCTTAATCCCAGACCGGTGCCGCCATAGCGACGCGTCGTCGAGCCGTCGGCCTGCGAGAAGGGATCGAAAATCAGCCGCTGCTTCTCGGACGGGATGCCGATGCCGGTGTCGGTGACGGCGAATTCGACCACGAATTTGTCGGCGGCTTGCGCATGGAGCCTGGCCGAGACGATGACTTCTCCGTGTTCGGTGAACTTGATCGCGTTCCCCACGAGGTTGACGAGCACTTGACGCAGTCGGCCGGCGTCACCGACGACGCGCTCGGGCATGGCGAGGTCGACGTCGCAGGTGAGCTCCAAACCCTTGCGGTGCGCCCTCAGCGCAAGCGTCTTCAGTGTGTCCTCCAGGACGTTTCGCAGCCGGAACTCGACCGGGTCGAGATCGAGCTTTCCCGCCTCGATCTTTGAGTAGTCGAGGATATCGTTGATGACGGTCATCAAGGATTCGCTGGAGGACTTCACGAGCTCCAACGATTCGCGCTGATCGGGCGCTAATTCGGTGTCGAGCACCAACTCCGTCATGCCGATAATGCCGTTCATCGGCGTGCGGATCTCGTGGCTCATGTTGGCGAGAAACTCGCTCTTCGCCTTGCTGGCAATCAGAGCGGTGGCGGCCATTTCGTTAGCGCGGTGAGTCGCCTCTTGAAGCTGCTGGTTGGCGGCCGTGAGTTGGGCGTTGATCATCCGGAGGTCCGAGGTGCGCTCGCTCACCAGTTGTTCCAAGTCAACCAAACGGGAGCGGACCAGGCGGCCGAGTTGCCACTTCTGGGTCAGCGCGCTTGCCAGTTGCTGGACCTCGATGTTGTCAAACGGCTTTTTGAGCACGACCAGGCGGTCGGAGCGCCCCAGCTTGTCGAGCATGTCGCTCCATGAGTAATCGGAGTAGGCCGTGCACACCACGATTTGGACGTCGGGATCGCGCTCCCAGATTCTCGCCGTCGTTTCGATACCGTCCCAGCCGGGAGGCATGCGAACGTCGACAAAGGCGAGCGCGTACGGACGGCCCTCGTCGAGCGCCCGCACCACGAGCGCCAACCCGTCCTGTCCCTGAAAGGCAGAATCGATCTGATAACGCTCTCGGGCCTTGGGAGACGACTGTTCGCCAAACAGCGCGGCTCGCGCTTCGGCCAGCGAGGCATCGTTTTCGCCTTCGCCGCCAAGGATCTTGCGAAAGTCCTGGTGGATGGCTTCGTTGTCGTCGATGACCAGGATGCGCGCGTTGAAGTTATCCATCGTCCCCATCGTCAACCCGTCCCGTGTGCGACCGTGAAGAGGTCCCTCTGGCCGGTCAAACAAATCTCGTCCTTGGCTTCCCGCCTTCCGGCCAGAAGACCGCACCGTGGTTTCCGTCAAACGCCGCTCAGGCTTCAACTCGCCAAGTCTAGATTCGGTTCTTCGGATTACCTGTTGCGACGGCCGTGAAAAAATCGATCACGAAAAATGTCGGCGACCGTGACGACTTTGCAGACTATGACGGGAATGCGGCGCTCGGCCCTCTCAGCAATCTGGCGGCCGACTGCCCCGCGGCGCAAGGCTTTCCGACGGTCGTTCGCGCTCAATTGCGCGACGAGGCTCAATTTGCACGAATCTTTGATTAGGACGGTCGCGCAGGGCCGATAAGGCGTGAGACAAAAAGGCACACCGCCTCAAGCCCGTGCCGCGACTGCCATGAATCCTTCCGCGCGCAAACTCCTGTCACTGACCTTTGCGAGCCTCCTCGCATTGGTCCTCAGCCACGGCCGAACAGTTCGCGCCGACGACGATCCCGCGCCTGCCGGGCAACAATCGCCGCCCGCCCTCGACAACTTGAGCGTGGTCGCGGACTTTAAGGCCGAAACGAAGGCCCCAAACGCGCAGGCACCAGGCGCGGTCGCGTCGGAGCCTCAAAAGGCAGCCACCGACAAGAGCATCCTCGATCTCGACATCGACCAGTTGGGTAAGGTGCAGGCGAAGGTCCCCACC
This sequence comes from Planctomycetaceae bacterium, assembly GCA_035623955.1. Classification (GTDB taxonomy): domain Bacteria; phylum Planctomycetota; class Planctomycetia; order Planctomycetales; family Planctomycetaceae; genus DASPSM01. Next base: position 5,207 of record DASPSM010000773.1, on the reverse strand, counting down.
GCATTCGATACCGAGGTGACCACCGTCACCGCCACCAAGAGCTCGGTCGGACAGTCACCCGCCGCGGTGTTCGTGATTACCCCGGAAATGATCCGCCGCAGCGGCGCGGTCGAAGTTCCGGAGCTCTTGCGAATGGTGCCCGGACTGCAGGTGGCCAAAGTCACCTCGAGTCAGTGGGCGATTTCGTCGCGGGGGTTTAACAGCGAGTTCGCCAACAGCTTGCTCGTCCTGGTCGACGGACGCGTGGTTTACAACTCACTCTTTGGCGGCGTCTTCTGGGACACGCAGGACCTCGTCATTCAGGACGTCGACCGCATCGAAGTGATCCGCGGCCCAGGGGCCACGATCTGGGGCGCCAATGCGGTCAACGGAGTGATCAATATCATCACAAAGGACTCCAGCCAGACGCAGGGCGCGCAGGTCGTCGCCGGCGGCGGCAGCCAGAACAAAACAAACAGTTCCGTCCGCTACGGCGGCGCGATTGGCGACAACACCACTTATCGCCTGTGGGTGAAAGAGCAAGATAACGCCGCCGGATTCAATCCCGTGCAAGGGAGCGCCAACGACGCCTGGACTCAGATGAGCGGTGGTTTCCGCGTCGATTCGCAGGGTGCGCAGAAGATCGACCTGGTCACGCTTCAGGGGCAGCTTTACTCGGGGAATGAGGAATTCCAGGGACCGGTCCCGTCGATGGCCCCGCCGTTTACGATCTATCCCGACGTGCTGACCCACGAAGGCGGCGGGAACATCCTGGGGCGCTGGACGCATGTCGTCGATGACAACGACACGTTTTTCGTGCAGACCTACTTTGACAAAATGGATCGAACAGAGCCCTATTTCGACATCAAGATCAACACTTTTGATCTGGAGTTTCAGCAGAATATCAAACACGACGGCAACCACATGTTCACGTGGGGCGCCGATTATCGCCTGATCAGCGACGACTACCCCTCCGTCGACGGATTCCCCTCGCTCGATCCACAGGCACTCACCTACAGCCAGGCGAGCGCGTTCTTCCAGGAAGAGATGCCGCTCTTTCGGGATGATTTGAAGTTCTACATCGGCTCGAAGTTCATGTATTACTTCTTCACAGGATTCGAGTATCAACCCAGCGCGCGGCTCTTGTGGGCGATCGACGATAAGCAGGTTCTGTGGGGGGCCGTTTCCCGGGCCGTGCGGACCCCGGTTCGCATCGAAGAAAATGGAGACTGGATCGTCGGCGGCGGCCAAAGCCCGGTCTATGAGCTCCTGCAAGGGCAAAACACGCTGCAGTCGGAAGACTTGCTCTCTTTCGAGCTGGGGTACCGGCGCGAGGTCAACGATCGCCTCTCCTTCGAGTTTGCTACCTTTTGCAACCGCTACGACAACCTGATTAACAACCCCGTGATTGCGATCGAGCCAGGACTACCACCGATCGTGGTCACGCAATATGGGAATATTGGAAGCGCTCAGACGACCGGCTTTGAAATCAATGGGACGTGGAAGGTCACGGACAAGTGGAAACTTCAAGGCTGGTACTCATTCCTCTATATGCACGTTCAAGGAAACGGGGAGGATGGCGTCTCTGGGGATAGTCCCAAGAGTCAAGCGTACCTGATGTCGTCTTGGGACCTCCCCTTCAATCTGGAAGCAGACCTGATGCCACGCTTCGTCCAGCAGCTTCCGGACCTCAACGTTCCCTCGTACACGACGATGGATGCCCGGCTTGGCTGGCGGCCCAACGACCATTGGGAGTGCTCGATCGTCGGCCAGAATCTGCTCCAGGCACATCATCTGGAGTTCGTAGGACCGTTCACAGTCATGTCGGAAGTCAACCGCGGCGTCTACGCGCAGGTCGTCTTTCGCTATTAGGGGCCTTCGCCGACGCGCCGGGAAAATCGCCAAACGAACACCTTTTGATCGGGCGGACGGTGAATCGATCAATCTCCAATCGGGTTTCCTCGCCACAAGCGCGCGGGGTGCCCTCCGCGCCTTGCGTGTCGGCGACCGCCGGCCCGCGATCGGCGGGACGCTTTGGGATTGTCGCGGCCCTCGCGCTCGTGACGATGCTGGCAAATCCGCGGCTCGCTTCAGCCCAGGAGGGCGTGATCGATCGCGAGCCGGAGATCAAGGCCGCCTATCTGTACAACTTCGGACGTTACGTGGAGTGGCCGGCTGAGAACGTGTCCGCCGGTGGTTCGGGCGCGTTTCTCATCGGCGTCGTCGGTGACACTGCCGTGCTGACTCCACTGCGAACGATTGCCGCCACGAAGAAAGTCGCGGGGCGACCGATCACGTTGGTCGAGATGAAGGCCGCGGCGGACTATCGTCCCTGCCAGTTGCTGTTCGTGCCCTCGGGCCAGGATCCCGAGATGGTGAAGTCAATCCTGAAAAAAGCGCGCGAGACGGCAACGCTGGTTGTCGGCGAGGAGGAGGGGTTTGCGGCCAGGCAAGGACACATCGGATTCTACGTCGAACAGAACAATATGAAGTTCGAGATTAACTCATCTGGAGCGGAAAAGTCGGGTTTGAAAATCAGCTCGAAACTGCTGAGCCTGGGTCGCATCGTTGGCGAGAGGCAGGGGAACTGAGGACGAATCATGAAGAGACTTCGGGATTCATCCATCAGTGCCAAGCTCAAGCTGGTGGGGACACTGACGGCGGGCATTGCGCTGTTTTTGGCCTGCAGCATGTTCGTGATGAACGACGCGTCCACGACTAAGGTGGCCATGGTCCAGCACGTGGTGACGTTGGCCGACGTGTTGGGCGGAAACTGCATCGCGGCGCTGACCTTCAACGATCCGAAAGCCGCCAGCGACGTGCTCGCCTCGCTGCGATTTGAGCCATCGATCCGGGTCGGCGTCGTCTTCGACCGCCAAGGACGTCCGTTTGCGACGTATCAAAGGGAGCAAAACGGGGGTGCGCTGCCGTCATCCGACGCGGCCGCGCGGCCCGGATACGCCTTCCGCCCCGACCGAACGCTGCAGATCGTCGCCCCGATTCGTGACAATAACGAGGCGCTCGGTACGGTTGTCCTCGACGCGGGCATGGAGCAGCTCGATGCTCGCTTCCAGCGTCAGATGTTGATGGCGGTCGCCGTGCTCATCGTGTCGCTGGTTCTGTCATTCTTTCTGGCTTCGCGGCTGCAGAAGTTCATCTCGACGCCGATCGTGAGCCTGTCGAGGACGGCGGAGCACATTTCGCAAAGCCGCGACTTTTCGGTCCGGGTGCAGAAAGTGGCCGAAGACGAGATCGGGTCGTTGTACACCGCGTTCAACCGCATGCTCGAGCGGATCGAAGCTTCGGAGCGCGAGCTCAAGGAGTCGCATGACGAATTGGAACGCCGCGTGCGGGACCGCACAGCCGAGCTTTCCGAAGCCAATGAGGTTCTGAGCCACGAGATCGTCGAGCGCAAGCGGGCCGAAGAGGAGCTGCGGGCACTGCAGTCGCAACACCTCGATTCCGCGCGCCGGGCCGGGATGGCCGAAATTGCCACCAGCGTGCTGCACAACGTCGGCAACGTGCTCAACAGCGTGAATGTCTCGGCGTCGATCATCGGCGACAAGCTGAAGAAATCGGGTATCAACGACCTGAAACGGGCCACGGACCTGTTGAACCAGCACATGGACGACCCCGGCGCGTTCGTCACCAGTGATGCACGGGGCAAGTACCTGCCGCAGTTCCTGATTCAGTTGAGCCAAAAGCTCAAGAGCGAGGAAGAGCTGATTCTCGAAGAGATCCAGTCGTTGTCGAAGAACATCGACCACATCAAGGGGATCGTCTCGCTGCAGCAGTCTTACGCGGGAGTCTCAGGAATCCGAGAGCAGCTTTCGCTGGCGGATCTCGTGGACGATGCAATCCGCATCAACTCCCAATCGGCCGCACATCACCATATCGAGATCGTCCGCGACTACGACGAGCTTCCGCCGCTGTTGACCGAAAAGGAGAAGGTCCTGCAGATCCTCATCAATCTTCTCAGCAATGCCAAGCATGCCGTCATCGCCGGCAAGAAATCCGCGCGCCGCATCGCCGTGCGATTGAAGCGCACCGACGCTGACCGCGCGCGCGTCGAAGTGATCGACAATGGAGTCGGCATCTCGCCGGAAAACCTGACGCGCATCTTCTCCCACGGCTTCACGACGCGCAAGGATGGCCACGGCTTCGGACTGCACAGCGCCGCCAATCTGGCCCGCGAGCTGGGGGGATCGCTGGCGGTCCGCAGCGAGGGGACCGGCACAGGGGCGACCTTCACCCTTGAGCTGCCGATCAAAACCGCCGTCGCGTTTGCTTTCGCCGAATCGACGGGGAACGCGCCGTAGCGACGCGACGGCGATCTCCCGGATCCGTCAGAGGAGTCAGGCGTCCAAGCGGCTTACGCAGCGTCGAATTCCGAAATGCGGTTCGACGGCGAGAAGGGGAGCAGCCACTCGTCCTGGACGCCCGTCAGGCGGTACTGCATCACGTAGGCATCCTCGAACGTGTCGTCGTAGTGGCTGCGCAGGACGCAGACGGCCCGGAAGCGCTGGTTGCGGAAAAAGAACTGGGCGTCGAGGTTCGTCTCGCGGACCTCGATCATGATTTCGCTGCGGCGCTGCTGCGAGAGCTTGTCGATCAGCCGGCGGATCATCTGGGCGCCGACCCCTTGCCGCCGCATGTCGGGCGCAGTCGCAAAGTTCAGGACGCGCAGTTTCGACTTGTGCAGCTCATAGATCATGAAGCCGATGATGCGGTGGTCGTGCTCGGCCACCATGCCGATGCAGTTGCGCTGGCGCAGGCAGCACAGGAAATCTTCTTCGGTCCAGGGATGATCGAAGGAGGCGCGTTCGATCGTCAGCACATCGTGCATGTCGCGCCGAATGAGCCAGCGAATCTGGATTTTCAGTTCTTGTTCAGAAGCTTTTTTCTGGCTCTGACTCTGGCTCACAGGGGCCTCCTTGCCGTCTCGTTCCTGCGCTTATCGTCTTGAAAGCGGGCGATTCGCTGCCGATCAGGAAGACGCGCGGAGGATATCACAGCCCGCTGCCGTCGGGAAGGGAACTCTATGCGATTGGCGGCCGCGCCGGACCGGTTGCAGCCGAACACGATCCGCGCGCGAAGCGGCAAGCGCCGGCGCGATTGAAAATCGGTGGCCCGTATTTATGGCGACAGCCCGAACGGCGCAACACGTTGAGCTTGGACTTTTTGCGAAACAGCGCTCGCGCGACCGGTTGCCAGACATCCCATCGATG
>DASPSM010000771.1:0-5999 GCA_035623955.1 Planctomycetaceae bacterium | reverse complement strand
GCAGCTGCCACCACCAATAGCCAAAGTTGAACACGTCCATCACGGCATGTCCGACCATCGACGGAATCAGGGATCGCGATGCGTAAGCGAGGACGCCGAGCAGGATGCTCGCCAACAAACCGGGGACGAAAAGCGCGCCGACCCATGCCTGGTTGAGATGGGCGGCGATGAACAAGAGGGAGGTAATCGAGATCGCCGCCACGGGGCCAAAGCGAGTTTCGAGCGGCCGCTGCATGTAACCTCGAAAGCCCGTCTCTTCGCAGATTCCCGCCACCAGCGACGCCATGACCACAAAGGGCCAAAGCAGCGGCGCCGGGATCGCTGTCAAGTACTTGGGCGGCACAAATTGCTCGGCGGGATAAGGGAACAGGCGAAACAGCGTAAACACAGCGGACTGAAACACGACAACGAACAGCATCGCGCCCGCCAGACCCCAAACCCAGGTTGCCAATGACAGACGGGTTTCGCGGAAATTCTCGCGCCTCGCGCTCTTTGTCGACGCCCAGAGTATTCGGCCACTAAAGAAGAGCCCGTAAGCGGCAAGCAGTGCCGGTGCGACGAGCAGCGGAACCCAAGGAGCGCCCTTCTCCAGACCGATCATCGCGAGCGCGTTCCAAGACTGGACGCCGACAACCATCACGATGAGCCCGATGACCGCAGCCCGCACGACGACCGCGACGCCATTCCATAAACCAGCACTCGGGACAATTAACGTGCCCTGACGCATGAAATTGGCTCCTGAATACTGCTTTGCCCGGCGAACGCTGCCGGGGAGCGAGCGAATCGGCGAAGCGGGCCGCGCACGCCGTTAGTAGATTCGCATCCTGGGAGCGCTTCTTGGTCGAAATTTCGGAAAACACCGAACAATGCCGATGCCGCGGTTAATTCGACGAGCGGCGTTTGCCACGCGAATCGAGCTGTCCGAGGCCTAACGCCACACGAACTCGCCGCGCTCAGCGCTCCAATCGTTTCCGAAAAATCCGGCCGCCTTCACCCCGGCCAGGCCCTTGGTCAACGCTTCGGGACCGAACAGCACGCAATCGGGATAGGCGACGCCGGAGACGAAAAACGGGAGGCGATCCGTCAGCCGCATGCCCTTCACGCCTGTTCCGCTAATGACGCCAACTGCGGCGATCTCGCTCCCCGGTCGCGGACGAACGAACAGGCAGGCAAGATCGTCCCCTTTGGTTGTGCGATCGCCCAACCGGACTGACCTCGTCTTCACCTGCACGGCCCCGTCACCGAGCAGCGCGCCCCAAGCGGAATTGGTGTCGGCATTACCGTACAGGATCACGTTGTGATCGATATCCTTGGCCGGATCGAATTGGGAATCAGGCACGATTTGGATGAATCCGTTGCCCCGATACCAGAAGGTTTCGGCATCGTAGCGCGCTTTGTGGAGAGCCCACGCGTTCTCCTCCGCGGAGCCTTTTGTTCCGATCACGAACACCATGCCGTTTCGGAACGCGTCGCGGAACGGCCCAGAGCGCTCGGGCGATTTCATCTGGGCCGAGGGCTTGGTGGCCGCCCGCCATTTGTCCGCGTGATCGAGCCACAGCGTCGCAATATCGCCGGGCAAGCGGATGTCCTTTAGTCGCTGCCCGTCCAGCTCGACCTGGAGGGGCGCACCAGGCTTCAAGTGGTGCACGTCGATCGCCAGACAGGCGACATTCTCTGTCTTGCCCTCGAAGCTGCGTTTCTTTGCATCGTGCTTGAGTTCAATCGAGCTGCGTTTAAAGGCCATTTGCTGTTCCCAGATCGTCGCCCACTGGCACTGGGCTGAGACTCCTGGGCTGGCCGTGGCAAAAGCAACGTGCTCGACCTTCTCCCGTTCGGGCGACGACCGTTGCAAGAAGAACTCCGCCATCTCCGGCCAATCAACGCACAGATTGCCCCACCAGTGCCCCGCTCCCAGTCGCTCGTGATAGGCCCAGTCGGCGTGAAATCCGCCCAAAACTTTGCGCATCTCGCGGGCCTGCTCGACTGGGACGTTGTCGTCCTGGTCCCCATGCAGGACGTAGACACCGAGTGACGAAAGATTCTTGACAAGAGCCAGCGTGTCCCCGGCCGAGGCCGCTCGCTGGAACAACTCGGCGATCGCGTCGGGGTGCTCGAAATGAGGAGCACCCGCGTAAGAGGTCATGCTGATCCAACCCGCGCTGGGGCCAATCGCGGCAAACTTGTCCGGAAAGGTCACCCCCAAGTGCCAGGTGCCGTGCCCCCCCATCGAATGGCCGGTGAGCCAGATGCGGCGCGGGTCGACCTTAAACGTGCTAGAGGCTTCGTCGAGGACTTCGAGCGCGTCTAAGCGCCCCCAGTCCTCCCAGTCGAATCCGTATGGGCGACGGTTCGTCGGCGCCACGACGTACGTCCACGACTTCGGGGTGAAACAGGCGGCTTGACCAAGCGCTTCGACGCCCGCTCCATGCAGCGTCAGCGTCAGACCCGGGCGCTCTTTGCCGGGCGTCGCCGGGACGATGGCATAGTATTGAACGCTCTCGTCGATCCGGCTGCGAAACGTCCGCTTGTGCATCTGTCCCGGCTTCAAAACGCGCAGGGCGATCTCGACCTTGTCGGAGGATGCCTCCTGCCGCAGTTTCGCGCGCTGAAGCTCGAGCAGTACGGAAACTGTGCCGGCCGTTGCGGGAGAGGAAGCGACAATTCGAAACGGCACCTTCGACACACTGAGGGGCGGGAGCGCAGGGAGGGGCGTTGGCTGCGGGTTACTGCCCGGCAGCGTCGCAAGAACGCTCAGGCCCGTTTGCCAGGCAGTCGCGGCGTTGATCACCGGCACCGCGCCCCATCCGTCATATTTCTGGCCGGTGATCAGGTCCGGCAAGGTCGTATCTGCGGTGTTGAAGAAGCAGTCGCTGCGCGGGACGCTCAGCTTTGCTTTCAAATGTCCGCGGGCCACGGCGAACAGGAATTGATTCGCTCCCTTCTTCAGCTCGACGGGAACGTGCATGTAGCCGTAGGAGTAAGGATCTCCGGCGCGCGGCTCTCCGTTGACCCAGACCATGCCATGCCCGCTCGCCTCCAGCACCATCACGCGATCTTGCGGCGAAACGATCGAGAAAAACGCATACCCGCCGTTGAGCGCGCGATTTTCATAACTTCCGTCCTTACCCGGTGACAACTTCTCCCATTTGCGGGATCGTCCGTCCGCGCGTTCAACGGTGTCTCCAGCCTTCGGAGGTTGCCAGGTGCCGGCTGCAATTTGGGCAGCGATCGGGTCAACCGGAAATGCAACGCGTGCCCCACGCCCGAGGGGCGCGAGGATTAAAGCCTCGCCGAACGACACGTCCTTCGGAGACTCCGCGCCGCGAACGGAGGCGCCACTTGCCAGAGCGGCGACGCCAAGGCAAAAGCTTATGCTGATGCGGAAACACGGCTGTCTCATCTTAAAGGTTCTTTCCAATCAATTCGGGGAGTCAATGTTTTGTACCGCGGCGCGCGAGGCCCTGTCATGCGGAGCCATGATTTTGTGACCGCGTCCTGATTTTGCGACGGCCATACGAATAGAATTTCCGCAAGCCGCAGCGGTTGATCGAGGGGAGCGCATGCAGGACGAAGCCAGTTACCTTTGCGAGGCCCAAAAACGGGGACTGACCCCCTACCGGAAGGGCAAACCAGCACTCCAGCCGCAACGGGTCAGGGGTCTGTCCCCGTTTTTGGGCAAAGCCGCCTGCGGCTAGGAAATTATCGTGCCGATCGATTTGTCCGCAGGCGAAAGCCAGGAGTACGTTGAGGACTGTCCCGTGTGCTGCCGGCCCAATCTCGTGCACGTCGAGATTGATGACGACGGTCGCGTGCGAGTTTGGGCGGAGAGGGAGAGCAGCTAGGAAAGCCGCACCGAGCGCCTCCCGACGCGGATGTTTGCCACAAGCTGCCCCGAGTGACGCATTTCTTTGACACACACGGCAGGACCGCGACCTCGCGGTGCCGAAGGTGCTGCTGCCCCGCCGTTTCCGCCAATCGGCATTGGGCGCCGTGCCGATCTCTTCCGATGTCCAGACGTTCTGCGCTCCCGATCCGCGCCGGCCCCGCTGTTTCCACTCGCAATGGCGACCGAACCCGTTCAACCCGAAAACGCCGACTCGGCTGCACCTTCCGCAACCGAAGGCGCGCCCAGTCGGCCGCAAGCCGCTGCGCAACCCTCCGACGCGGGCACCGCGCCAAAGCCGGCACAACCGCCATCCCCCCAGTCGTCGCTCCCCCCTCGGATCGACGGCGGTGAGGATCTGGAAAACGTGCTGGGCGAAGTGAGCCGCGTGTTCGGCGCGGCGCCGCTGGCGGCCCTCGCGGAAGACACCATCAATGATCACCTGGCCGACTTGGCGACCGAGCCGGCGGCAGCATCGCCCGAGTTGCCAAAGCCCCCAAAGCAGGAAGTGCCTTTGGAGACGGCGGCGGACCTGTTCCGCGCTACGTCAAACGACAAGCAAGCGCCGCCGAACGAGACTAAGCCGCCGGCAGCGACCGCCGACTCGAAACTCGACAAACCGGCTCAGCCGGAAGCCGACGAAACAAGTCTCAAAGGCGAAGTCTCAGAGAACAAGCCTTCAACGACGGCTTCTGGGCCGAATACGGCAGAACCTATTACGACTGGCTCCGAGTCGATGCCGACAGACTCGACTCCTGCGACAGACACCGCGGCGCCTAGGGCGCGATTTGCCGTTGCGAGGCGCGCGATCGACAAGACTACAGGCGCGCTGGCGTCGGGCTGGACGATCCAACAGCGGCTGCCCAAGCGGGCCAGGCTTGCGGCAGGATTGGTCGCAGCGATGCTGCTCGGGTGGATCGGCGGCGCGGTGCTGACGCGGTCCTCAGGTGCGTCGACAGGAGGCGAGCGTCCCGCGTCTGACGCGGCTCTCGAAGGCTCTGCGGAGGAGATGTCGGCGGACAAAGCGAAAATCACCGCGCTCGAGGAGCAGCTCGAAAAGGCACAGCACGATCGCGAGGTCGCGGCGCACGAGCGTGACCAGGCGCGAGAGCGGCTCGAGCAGTCGGCGGCACTGATGCGGACCGAGCAGCAATCGAATGCCGACCGTCGTGCCCGAGACGAGGCCAGCCGAAAGAAAGCCCTTGCCGAATTTCAGAAGGCCGAAGAGCATCTGCATCTCATGGAGCTGCGCGCCTACGACGCCCAGTTGGCCCGCGTGCGAGACTGCTGGCAGCGAAGCCCCGGGTTGGCCGCGGGGCTGCTCGAGGATCGCAATGGCTGCCCGCCGAAACTCCGTGACTTTGCCTGGGGATACTTTTATGGGCGTGCGAAAAACGATCGGGCGACTTGGCGCGGAGCGGCTCCTCTCAACGCGGTGGCCTGGTCCCCTGACGGAACTCTCGTGGCCAGCGCCGCGCAAGACGGCTCGATCATTCTGCGAGATGGAGTCAGCGGCAAACAGGTCGCACAGCTGGCGGCGCACGCCGGGGGCGTGAGCGCCCTGGCCTTCTCGCAGCGCGGCGATTGGCTCGCGTCCGCCGGCGCCGATTCCACTGTAAAACTTTGGGCAGTCGCTTCGCGACGGCTCGAGGCGACCTTCCACGGGCATTTGGGCGTCGTGCTTTGCGTGGCGATCGCGCCCGATGCTTCGGCCCTCGTCTCCGGAGGCGATGATGGCACGGTGAAGTTCTGGGACGTGGCATCGCGGCGAGCCGTGGCCACGCGCTGGGGCTGCCCGCGGAGTCACGAGCCGGACGACTCCGATGATCCAACCCGCTATGTGCGCGCAGTCGCGTTCTCGCCCGACGGACGCCTGGTCGCCTCCGGGGGATATCAAGTCGTCCGAATCTGGGATTCCAACGCCTTGGAGAGAACGACTCTGGCGGTTTCCGACGGCGAGGCGAGCGCGCTGGCCTTTTCGCCCGACTCAACGACGCTCGCCATCGGCAGCGAAGGCTCGATTTCGCTCCGGGATGTCGATTCGCTGCTGGTTCGCTCGGGGCCGCAAGCCGTCGATGCGCCCGTCAACGCCCTGACATTCGCCGCTGATGGGGCA
>DASPSM010000753.1:0-3958 GCA_035623955.1 Planctomycetaceae bacterium | reverse complement strand
GCGACTTTGCTAAGACAGAGAGTTTGGTCAGTGTTTAACTTGGCTGATCTGGGATTGAACATCAATTCCGCAATAAATTCAACCCCCTAAATCGTTTAGGATTCGCAAGAATCAACCAGGCACTTGACAGCGCCCTGGTCCGCCGATTAGCGGAAGACGGTGGCCTCCTCGGCGCGAAAAACCCCAAGAACTGATATTGGACGAATCGCGCTTTTATGGCTGAATGGAGATGAGGGATTTTTTTCCCAGGCTACTCGAACGGTGGGTCGAATTGACCCGGCGGACATGGTCCATTTTTCCCATAGGAGCAGCAATCGACCGGCCGCGCCGTTCACGGCGCCGATGCGTTGGCGCGGCCGAGAAGCAGAACGTGCGCAGGGCGAGCTGGGAGCGGGCGGGCATGTCAAAGCCTGATCAAAAGTTGGCCGATGGGACGATGGGACGGGACAGCTCACGGAGGAGTGGGACAAGTTGTCCCACGGTCAAGTTGTCCCACTTCAATAGCCGGTATTGCAAAGACTTAGGCAAGCGTGTTCGTTGGACGGGACACGTGCGCGGAACGGGTCCGGTGAGTCCCAGGTGAGGAGTTTGAACTGCCAGGTCGGGCCGTCGATTGGCCCAAAGTCGGTACGGTACACGAAAAACTGATAGATAGGGTGTACCGACTTTCTGTACCGACTTCGGAAGTTGAGGCAGCTCTTTGGTTCCTTCGCCGGACCAGGGCGGGACACTTCGCGAAGAAGTCGGACAAGTTGTCCCGCGGTCCTAGTTGTCCAACTCTAATAGCTGCTCTCACAGAGACTTAGGAAATTCGGCTCGTGGGACGGGACAAGTGCGCGGAACGGGGGCCGGCGAGTCCAAAGTCCAACTCGGTCTCGAAGATCCGGTAGCGAGAGCCGAAGCAGAAGCTTCGGGAAAGTGCGGTCCCAAGTCGAGCCTGGGACCGAGGTCAGCCCGAGGCAAGACGTAGCTAATTCCCGGTGGTGAGCACGACTCGGAAGCGGGCCTTGCCGCTCATCATCCGCTCGTAGGCCTCGTTGGCGCGCTCCAGCGGCAGGACTTCATTCATCGAGCGCACGCCCGTCAGCGCGCTAAATCCCAGGGCGTCCTGCGAATCGCTCGACGTGCCGGAATACCAGCCCTTAACCGATCGAGAGCCCGTGATGAGAAACAGGGGATTGACCTCCAGCGATCCGACCGCTCCGATGACCAGCATCGTCCCGTTGACGGCCAGGCCGCCCAGCACGGATTTCATCGCGTCGCTGCTCGTCGCCGTCGCCAGTATCGCCTTGGCCCCGCCCATCCGGGCCAGCTCGGCTGCCGGATCGAGAGCCTGGCTATCGATATAATGCGACGCCCCCAACTTGCGGGCCAGCGGCTCCTTGTCCTTGCCTCGCGCGATCGCCACGGTTTTGAATCCCATCTTGGCGGCATATTGCACGCCGAGGTGGCCTAGCCCGCCCAGTCCGAGAACCGCGACGACCTCTCCCGGGCCGGCTCCGCTGTGCCGCAGGGCGTTGAACGTTGTCACGCCGGCGCACAGAAGCGGGGCCGCGTCGATCTGGGACAGCTCCTTCGGCACACGAGCCACTGCCGAGGATTGAGCAATCATGTACTCCGCGTAACCGCCGTCGGAGGTGATGCCCGTTACGCGGGTCGAGGTCTGGCAGGCAAAGAAGTCGCCTCCTCGGCACGCTTCGCAATAGCCGCAGTAGCCCCCATTCCAACCGACGCCGACCCGCTCGCCGGCGGTCCAGCCCGCCACACCCGGTCCGAGGGCATCGACCAGCCCCACGACTTCGTGCCCGGGCACGCGGGGATATTCGATCCCAGGCCACAGCCCCTCCTTGGTCATGGAATCGCTATGGCACACGCCGCACGCCTGGACCTTGATCCGCACGGTTCCCGGACCCGGCTCAGGAATATCTCGCTCGACAATCTCAAAGGGTCCTTTCGGCTTAGTGACTTGCACGGCGCGCATCTTAGGCATGGGATGGCTCCTTGTTGCGGATGTCGATCGAACTCCAACCAGGCCCTTACCGGCGAATTGTATCGCCGTTTGCAGCGAGGCAAGGATCGCATTCGTTAAAAAAGCGGCGCGCGAGCAGAAGCTCAGACGATCGTCGGCGGATCCAGCGTGCGGTGTTCGTCGTCGACGCGGGGCCAATCGAGGACAAAGCGGCAGCCGAAACCCGGCTTCGTCTCGACGATGACATCGCCGCCGTGCTCGCGCAAAATCTTCTGGCTGACGGCCAGGCCCAGTCCCGTGCCACGGGCGCCTTTCGTCGACTCGAAGATGTTGAAGATCTTCGCCAATTGCTCCTCGGGAATTCCCGGGCCGTTGTCGGTCACGGCGACAAAGATCACGTCGGCCGACGCGTCGTGCCCCGTCTCGACGATCACGTGGCCCCCCTCGATCCCCTCAACCGCGTCGATCGCGTTGGTGACGACGTTCAACACCGCCCGGTGAATCCCTTCGGCGTCGAACGTCGCGCTGGGCAGATCTTCTTTCAGACGGACTTCGAGCCGCACCTTGCAGTCGGCGGCCCGCGCCTGCATCAGCTCGCAGACCTCTCCCACCGTTTGATTGAGGGCCGCCAGTTTCATCACCGGCTGGCGCTCTTTGCTGAAAGTCAGCATGTCCATCACAAGCTGGTAGATCTTGTTTTGATTCTTTTCGACGATGCCCCAGCCTTGTTGCACGTGGGCTTCGTTGTGCTCCTTGAGGCCCAGATCGATGAGGTAGCTCCCCCCGCGGATGCCCTGGAGGATGTTCTTGATGTGGTGGCTGAGCATGGCGATCGTCTGGCCCATGGCGGCCAGTCGCTCGGCCTTGAGCAGAGCCTCCTGGTAGCGGCTGTTCTCGATGGCGAGGGCCGCCTGGCTGCCGATGGCGACCAGCAGCCGCAATTGTTCTTCGGAAAACTTGTGCGTCACGCCGCCGTCCAGGACGACCCGCTCGGGAGGAGTCGTGGTGTCGACGTAGATTACGCCGAGCGCATCGTAGCGACCCTGCATGGGGACGCACATCGCCTCGCGGATGCCGGCCTGCAATATGCTCTGCCCCGGGACGAATCGCCGATCGGTCCGCGCGTCCGAAGTTCGGACCCCCTGCCCTTTCTTGAGCACGTAATCGACGATACTGCGAGAGACAGGCATCCGCGCGCTCTGGTCGGCTCGCCGGCCGTAACTCACGACTTTGGGAGTGCTTTTGCCGGTCTCGCGATCGGTCACCAGCATGCAGCCGCGATCTGCCCCGACTACGCCGATCGTGAGGTTGAGAATTCGCTGCAGCAGCTGATCGAGCGAAATTGCCGGGCTCACCGCCTCTTCGGCAATCCGGTACAGCGCCTGCAGGTTCGACAGTTCCTGCGGCGTGCTTGGGGTGCCGGCAAGTGCTGTTTGCTCCGAGAAGCTTTTGCCCGCTTCCTGTCCCAGCTCGCCCACAATGTCGGCCTGGTCGTCGGCGTTGGGGCGGCTGACCAGATCGATGCGATCGGCCGCTTCGCGCTCCGATGGCTCGGCGCTGGATTGATGAAACAAGAGCACGGTGCCGCCGAGCTGAACCTCGTCCCCGTCGCGAAGCTCCTTCATTCGGACCGGAGCGCCGTTGACATAGGTGCCGTTCGCGCTGCCGCGGTCCTTCACAACGAAGGTTCCGTCGACGTACTGAATGATCGCGTGCTGGCGAGACGCTTCGTGGTCGCCGACCCGGATTTCGTTGCGGATCCCGCGACCCAGCCCGACCGGCTCTTCGCCAATTTCAAAGCGGGAGCCCTGGTCGGCCCCGCGGATCACGAGGAGCGTCGCCTTCGCCGGCCTGGTTCTCTCGTCCGTTGCCACGACGACTCGACCTGGAAGCAATCGGTCCATGCGCCGGGCGGCTCCCTATTCCGCACTCCGGCCCGCAGGATTGTTGCTGACATCATAGCACCGGCGACAATCCAAGGTCCAAAGT
>DASPSM010000751.1:0-4843 GCA_035623955.1 Planctomycetaceae bacterium | reverse complement strand
CGGGCCGCCCCACGGGCTTTGGGGGCCGCGGACTTCGTACGTAATTGGCTCGGTGGTGCCGTTGGTGATGCGGGTTCGCGCCGGCCGGTAGGAGAGCGAAATGAACGGCCCGATCGTCTCGACGCGAGAGAGGCGCAGGGTGGCCGCGCCGATCAGGCGATCTTTCATTGCCACTTCGTCGACCAGGTCGAGCTTGCCGGCCGCGATCCACGCCGTCCGCATCAGCTCGGCGATCACTTCGGGATGCAGCGTTGGATTCGACGGCAAATAACCGGCGGCAAAATGCCCTGTCGCGCTGATCTCTTCGGGCGCGTTTTTCCTGAGCAGGAAATTCCGCTCGGTGAACGCCGGCTCGCGGACGCTGAGTTTGAGTTCCTGCACGGCCCGCAAATCGAACTCGGCAATCGTCTGCCAGTCGGCCTGATGGGGCAGCGTCTTGATCTCGACCGACAGGACGACGTGCGGCAGGCCGAGTTTCACGACGCACTTGGGTTTCGCGGTCGACGTTTTTTCATTCGTCGCGTCCGCGTCGGCCGGCTGCTCGACGACGTTGCACAGGATTGGTTCGACGGCCCGGAACCGCGTCCGCAATTTGACATCGTTCCCGTACCGCCAAATCTCGGGGACGGCCCGGGCGATCTGGTTGACGTCGCCGAAGGCGCCGAATTCCTTGATCGACATGTCGCTGGCGTTCATCACCGCCGCGCCAGAGTCGACGATCGTGCTCGTCAGGCCCTCGGCCAGCGCCCCCGAGAAGCCGAGCGTGAAGCCGGGACCGGCCACCAGGTTCTCGAGCTTGACCGGCGGCCGCTCGACGCGGCGGACCGGCCGGTCGGTCGGATTAAAGCCGGGCTGGGCGAAGACAGCGCCCAGAATCATTCCCACTCCGTGCTGATCGACGCGCAGCGAATCGACCCACATGCGGAAGCGGGGCTGTAGCGCCGGCATGGGCCAGCCGCCGACCTCGTGCGTTTCGGACAGCGACTTTTCGAGCTCCTGTTCCAAGCGGGCGACGAGTCCGGGGACCGCGTCGATCACGCGCAGCTCGATCTCGGTTTTGCGGCCATAGGCCCCCTCGACCAGCTTCGACGAGACGCTGTTGGCGATGCGGCTTCGCATCATCGGCGTTCCGACCGGCACGCCGACCTGGGGCGACGTCACGTAAAAGTTGTCGTCGGGGATGTCGAACTGCCGGGTGCCGATCTCGAACTTGACCTTCTTGTCGACGACCGTCGGCCGCACGTCGAAGGAGAGCCAGACGGGCCGCGCCTGCCCCACCACGATGTCCATCGGGCCGGCATTGGCGGAAACGATCCGGCCGCGGACCGTGGTCGAGCCGATTTCGGTAATCAGGTTCCGCAGTCCCAGCGTGATCGAGATCCAGCCGTCGTCCTTGGTGGTGACGATGGCCCGTTCGAGCGTTCCGCGATAGTTGATGCCCGCCAGCGTGATGCGAAAGCGGGTGAACGCGGCCTGACGCGTCTGGTAGATGTTGGCGGCGTTGGCCGACAGGGCCTCGGCCGGCACCATGTCGGGCAGCGCGTAGCACAGCGCCTCGATCGCCTGCGGGTCGAGATGGACGTAGATCGCCTGCGGCACTTCGACCCCCGGCACAAAGGGCGTCAAGAGGTCGTGCGTCATCCGGGACTTTTTGAGGGACTTGGCGGCTTGCAGGACGCTCTCCACGCGGGGCTCCGACTGCGGATTGAGCATCCATTCGTAGACGGCGTCGTCGCCGAAGACGACCTTCAGGATGTTGTGCCGCACCTCGGGCAACAGCGTGAAGTAGGCCCGTCCGCCGGCCTCGCGGACCGCGTCGACCATGCGTTTGTGATCGTCCGATTTGACTTCGAGATCTTTGCTGCCGTGAAAGGCCCAGACGGGGACGTTTTTCAGTTTGCGGGCCTTGGAGGGGTCGCCCGCCCCGGCGAGCGGAACGATCGCGGCCCAGCGCGTCGGCGTCGCCGAGGCGATCTCCCAAGTGCCGAAGCCGCCCATCGACGCCCCCGAAAGGATCTCGCGATTGCGGTCGACGCTGAAATCGCGCTCGACCTGGTCCAGAATCGCCAGGGCCCGTTTAGCGTCCGGTCCGTCGGCCTTCCAACCTACGGCCGCCCGCCCTTCGACGTCTTCGCATTGCGGGAAGACGACGATCATCGGCAGCGTGTCGGCCCGCGCGGCAATCTGCGGGCCGATCCCGCCGATCAACGGCAGCTTGCCGTCGGTGCCGCGCGACCCCGCCCCGTGCAGATAAAGGAGAACGGGCCACTTCTGGTCGGCCCGATAGGCGGCCGGGATGAAGACCATATATTTGTGCTCGCCGGCCGAATCGCGATAGACGCGCGTGAGGAAGCCGGTGGCAGGCTCCGCGGCACTCGCGGTCCCGACGCTTGTCGCAATCGCGCCGGCACAGATCGCCAGTCGCAGCCAAAATCGACAGCCCACTTTGAGACTCATGGTGATCTTTCCTGACGACAGGCCGATTGCGGCCGGCGTCGCTCGAGCGGCGCCGCTCACGATCAGTCGTGAGCCGCGCGAATCCGTCACTCGCCAAGGTTTCGGACCGGACGATCGGCGCCCGCCGCCTTCGTTTGGCGCGCTCGGGACGTTCTTGCCGCCGCCTTAATTGCGGATTGGCTCGGCGCCTCCCAGCGAGGTCATGGCGGGGGGTGCGGCCGGGTGATCGTCTTTTCCGAATACGAAATGCGTCCCCATGGGAAGAGACTGGTTCAGTTCCTGATCGCGCGTCTGACTGTGCAGAATCAGCGGATAAGGGAGGGCAAAATCGTGGGATTGATTGGGCTCCAGCGTGTAGGGCCCGCCCCATTCGCTGTGCGGCGCGCGGACCTGATAGACGATCGGAACGGCCGTCGAATTGGTGATCCGCGTGCGCGCGGGGAGGTAACGCAAGGCGATGAAATGCCCGATGTCGCCGACGTCGGCCAGCCGCAGATTGGCGCTGCCGACGGCCCGGTCAGGAAGCATCATGCCTTCCAGCACGCTCCCTTTTTCGCCGAACTTCCAGGCGTCGCGGAACAACTCCCCAATCACCTCCGCGTGGAGCGTGGAATCGACTGCCGAATAACCGTCGGCAAAACGGGCCCGCGCGGTGATCTGCGCGGGGCCGCTGCGCTTCATGTTGAAGATGCGCTGCGAAAAGCTCGGCTCGTCGAGGCTGGTCTTGAGTCTCTGGATCAGGCTCAAGTCGAACACCGCGCAGGGGGCCCATTCGGTCTGGCTGGGCGATGTCTTGATGTCGATCAAAAGGGCCACGTGGGGCAGACTCACGTCGTAGTCGAGGACGCGATCGCTCGTCGACGCGGTCCGCTGGACCGAGTCGCTTTCCGCCCGGCGAAGAGTCACCGGCTCGACGGCTCGCAAGCGGGCGCGCACTCGCAAGTTCGCCCCGTAGCGCGCCAGGTCGGGCACCGCTTTGCTGACTTTGGCCGGGTCGCGGAAGGCGTCAAATTCGCTGATCGGAAGGTCGCTGGTGTTCGTTTCGGCTGCGCCCACGTCGATCACCGACGCGGTCAATCCCTCGATCAGGTCGCTCGACATGGCGAGCGTCAATCCGCGTCGGATCTTCGTCGTCTCGAGACTGACCAGCTCTTGTTCGAGGCGCCGCACGGGGCGCGGTTGGGCATAAACCCCCGGCTGAGCGATCGAGACCCCCAGCAATAGCGACATTCCCGAATGATCGACATGCACCGCCTCGGGCCACAGTTGGAACCGCGGCTGCAAGGCGGGGCTGGGACACATGCCGAGCACCTGCGTCGTCGAAAGCTTCGCGTCGAGCGCCTGCTCCAATCGTCCGACGATCGACGGGACCGCGTCCCGGACTCTCTGTTCGAACTCGGACTTGCGGCCGTAAGCGCCGCTGACAAGGTTGGAGGCCACGCTGCTCGAAAAGCGATCACGGATAATGGGAATTCCCCGGCCCGTGACTTGGGGAGTGGTGACGTAAAAGTCCTCGCTGGGGATCTGGAACTCCCGCGTGCCCAGCTCAAAGTGGATCCGCCGGTTGACGATCACCGGCCGCACGTTGAATTTCAGCCAGACGGGCCGGTACTGGCCGGCGACAATGTCCATCGGCCCGGCGTCGGCTCCGAGCAGCCTCCCGCGAACTTCCGCCGAGTCGACCTGGGCAATCACGTTGCGGAGCCCCATCGCGATCGAAAGCCATCCGCCGTCCTTGGGCACGATGATGACCCGCTCCAATGAGCCGCTGTAGCCGATGCCCGAGAGCGTGACCTGGACGCGTCCCAGAAAGCCCGGGCGCGTCTCGGAAGTTCCAGCGGCCCGCGCCGAGAGCGCATTGGCCGGAACGAGATCCGGCAAGGTTTCGGCGATCGTCGCCATCGTCTCCCGGTCGATCTGCAGCAACATCCCTTGGGGGATCTCGACGCCAGGGATGAACACCTGCTGGAAGTCTCGACCCGCGCTCGCGGTCGAGGGGTGTTTGGCGTTCTCGATGAAGCTCTCGGGACGAGGCTCTGATTGCGGGTTGAGCATCCATTCGTAGAGCGCGTCGTCGTTATAGACGGCGTGCAAGATGTTGTGCCGCAAATTCGGGAGCACGGTGAAATAGGCCCGTCCCCCCGCGGCGGAGACGGCATTGACCATGCGCTTGGCGTCGTCGGGAGTCACCAACACGTCCTTGGCGCCGTGGAAGGCCCAGATCGGCGTGTGGGCGAGGCTGGCTGCCTTCGACAAATCACCCGTTGCGGAAAGCGGGACGACGGCCGACCAGCGCGACGGAGTCGCCGCGGCGATCGACCAGGCGCCGAAACCCCCCATCGACAGGCCGGTGATCACTTCTTTGCTGCGGTCGACGCTGAAGTCG
>DASPSM010000749.1:0-5867 GCA_035623955.1 Planctomycetaceae bacterium | reverse complement strand
TGTCAATGTCGGCGAGTGATCGACCCGGCGAGCGGCGGGTGTAAGCCCGCCGGTGCTTTCTTTCGTGTTTTATTTCTTTGCGTATTAATTCGTTTCTTAGTCTGCCCCGCCCCAGGTCAGCTCACTCCTGCTTCGGCTCCGCCGACACCTGGCTGGCGGTGCGGGGCGTCTCGGCCGAGCGGCGGACGAAGATTGGCGTTCGATCCGAAAGCAGCGTCTGCCCGCTGGTCACAACCTTCGCCTCGGCAGGCAACTTCGGACTGACGATTTCGATCCATTCCGACGTCGTCGTGCCCGGCGTCACCTGCACCTCGCGGGCCTTGTCGCCGTCCTGCAAGAAAATCTTGGTGATCCCGGCAAACCGCACGACGGCGTCGAGCGGCACCGTCTGCGTCTGGGCGTCCATCCGCGTGACGATGGCGGCCTTGGCGAAACTGCCCGACTTCAAAACGCCGTCGGGGTTGGGGACCTGGATCTCGACCTCGAACGTGCGCGTCGTCTGGTCGACCGAGGGATTGATCCGCGTCACGGTCCCCTCGAACGTCTTGTCGTAGGCGGCCGTCTTTACCGTCGCCTTCTGCCCTTGTTTGACTTCGGCTACGTAGCGGTCGGGGACCGGCACCTTGAGCTTGAGCATGCGGTCGATCACCAGCTTGAAGACCTCGGTGCCGATCCGCACGAACGAGCCCTCGGCAGCGCTGCGGCTCGTGATCGCGTAGGTCAGGTCGCCCAGGACCTGCGGGTCGTCGATGGAGGGGCGCGGCGCAACGATCCGCGTGTCGCGGAGTTGCTGCGCGACGATCGCCAGCGCCTCCTGCTTCATCTGCACCGTCGCCAGGCCGCTCTTGGCCATCAGGATTTGATTCTGATATTCGGCATCGAGTGAGCGGGCGTCGCTGGTCGCGTTGCCCATCTCTTCTTTGGTGAGCGCGCTGCGCTGGACCAAGGCGCGAACGCGCTCTAATCGCTCTTTGGCGCGCGTTGCTTTGACGCCCGCTTCGACGACGATCGGGAGCTGAGAAACGTCGAAGTCGCCGGTGGGGACTTCGCTCAATCCCAGCTTGGCCAACTCGACCTCGAGGGCCCGCTGCGCCTGGCGGACCGACAGCTCGAAATCGGTCGGATCGACTTCGAGCAGCATATCGCCGGGCTTCACGCGATCGCCCACGTCGTGAACGATCTTCCGCACGCGGCCTTCCACCTTCGCGCACTCGACGACCTGCTCGAAGGGAAACAGGGTGCCGACGGTTTCGATCGTCCGCTGCACGGGCCGGCGGGCCACGCTTTCGAGCGTGACGGCGACGGCCCCATCCGGCGCCTGGTCGGCGGTCGAGTCGGCTGGAAGCGCCTCGCGCGACGACCCGCCAAACCCGGCGTACCCCAGGGTCCAGGCCATCGCCAGCACGCCCAGCCCGACGAGGAGGAAAGCGATTAGTCGATGCTTCTTCTTGCCCATCTTCCCAACAGCAAGCGTCTCAAGGATTTGCTTTTGCAAGCAGGGTTGCTTTTTACCTACCGGTAGGTAATAAACTAAACCAGAAGAGGCAGCGAGGTCAAGCCAGCTTCTCTCCCTCTCTCATTCCGACAGCGGGTGAGCTCAGTCGAGCCGGAGAGGGTCGGGATGAGGGCAGGACTCGATCGCTAGCTGATCTCGCCCCCGCAGCTCGATCGCTGCGACGAGGACGAACTTTCCAGTCTTACTAGTACGCAGCCGTGGAAGCTCAGGTTTCAACACCGATCGCCGAAGAGATCCTGCAAGCCGCGGTCGGGTTGTTTGCCCGAAAGGGCTTCGAGGCGACCTCGACGCGCGAGATCGTGGAAGCGGCCGGCGTCACCAAGCCCATGCTCTATTACTACTTCAAGAGCAAAGAGGGGCTCTGCGAGGCGGTGCTGACCCGGTTCTTGTCGCCGTTCTACGCCCGGCTGCGAGCGGTCATCGACGAGCCGCGTCCGCCGCGCGATGCGCTGGTCGAAGTCGTCTGGTGCCACCTCGACTACTGCCGGGCCAACCGCGACTTCGCCAAGTTCTTCTACTCGGTCTTCTTCGGCCCCGACGAGAACCCGCTCTACACGGTGATCCTCGAATCAACGCGCCGCGGCAGCGAACTCGTCCACGAATCGGCCGCCAAATCCGCTGCCGCCGGCCTGATCGACGCGGCGAAAATCGAGGCCCTCGAAACGGCCCTCAACGCGATGATTAACTTCTGGGTGATTCTGACCATCAAGGAAGAGCCCGAAGTGACCCGCGAGGTGGCCGTGCAGATTGTGGATTTGCTGCTGGATGGATTGGCGCGGTAACTATGGGTTGCGGCTGACGACGTCTCAAACGCATCCACCACCGGCCTTCACTAAAAAGGTAATGCGGGATCGCAAATGGCCAATCCGGTCCTGGTGATTTGGTCTCTGATCATCGGCGTCCCACTGCTTCTCATCGGGGTCATTTCCGGTAGCCTGCTTGTCGTCTCGGCCCTGGGAGGATGGCGGCAGTTGGCGGAGTTCTTTCCTGCGAACGACTTGCCCTCGGGCAGGCGCTTCTTGATGCAGAGCGGCTCTGTGGGGTGGGTGAATTACAGCGGTTGCTTGACGATTTACAGCAGCCCGGACGGACTTTATCTGGCGACGATGTGGCCCTTTCGTGCGGGCCATCCGCCGCTCTTCATTCCCTGGAGCGAAATTCACGGCGTCACGACCGGACGTGTGCTGCGGATGGAAGACGTCGTGTTCGAGGTCGGGTCGCCGAGCATCGCCAAATTGAGTTTGCCGAAAAAGGTCTTTGAAGGTCGTGAGCTGACAACCTGACGGTTCGCCGCCACGACAACCGCATTCTATGAAAGAGTCGGCCGGAACACTGCTTTATCGTCACAGCGCGAGCGGCACGCTCGAAGTCCTGCTCGTCCACGCGTCGGGCAACTACAACCGCAAGGCTCCCTGGGGCATTCCCAAGGGGCTGGTCGATCCGGGTGAGAATCCGGAGCAGACGGCCCGACGTGAGACGCTCGAAGAGACGGGCGTGGCGGCGGGCGCACTCGTCGACCTGTCCTCGATCGTTTATCAGAAGAGCCGCAAGCGCGTGCATGCTTTCGCGGGCGAGGCCCCGTCCGACGCCGCACCTCGTCCGGCGAGTTGGGAAGTCGACCAGGCCGCCTTCTTGCCGCTGGACGAAGCGCGATTGCGGATCCATCCGGATCAGGCGCCGTTTCTCGACCGACTGGCGGAGCTGCTCGCGCGCCAAGCGAAAGAGCCGCGCGCGAAGTAAGCGGTATGTTTTTTCAATTCGAGTGACGGTGCGCGATTCCGGGAGATTAATCGCGGACCCCCTCACCCCCAGCCCCTCTCCCGCGAGGGGAGAGGAGAGAAGATTCGCGCGGAGCGCGTTGCTGCGCGACGCCATTTCCGTTCTGCAACTCGTCCCGCGATAGGCTGCGGATCGTGCCGTTTTCCAACAGCAGCACGACATCGGCCAGCCGGACCGCTTCGGCTCGATTGTGCGTAATGTGGAGGGTGGTGACGCCGGCCTTGCTGCGGACCGATTCCAAGAGGGCGTACATCTCGTCGCGGGTCGCTTCGTCCAAGGCGCTTAAGGGTTCGTCCATGCAGAGGATGGTCGGGTGTGCCGAGAGCGCCCGGCCCAGCGCCACGCGCTGGCGTTCGCCGCCGCTTAATCCGTGAGGCTTCCGCTCGAGGAGTTTTTCGATGCCTAGCAGCTCGGCCAGCTCGGCAACCCGGGCCTCGATGGCCGGCCGCTTTGCCTTGCGGATTGCCAGCGCGAAGCCGAGATGTTCGCGGACCGACATCGTGTCAAACAGGGCCGCGTCCTGCGGCACGAAGCCGATGCCCCGCTCGGCCGGCTTGAGATTGGTGACCTCGCGATCGCCCAGCCAAATCCGCCCGGCCGTCACCTGCCGCAAACCACACAGCGACTCGAGCAGGGTCGTTTTGCCGACGCCCGTGCGGCCCATCAGCACGCCGTAGCGGCCCGAGGGAATCTCGAAGGAAATCGAGTCGAGGGCGAAATGCCCCGCGCGCAAACTGAGGTTCTCGACTCGAATCAAGGCCGGACCGCCTCGGGAGTTATCGCCTCGGGAGTTGCGCGCGCACCGCCATCCACGATCGTACCGCGCCACGTCTACGATACTGCCAAGTCGGGGAAGGGGGCAAATCTTTGCGGAGTCGGCACGCAAATGGATCACCCGTCAAGGACTCGTCAAGCTTCCCAGTCTGCCGCGGCCAGCCAATCGCTTCCCCCGACAATTCGAGCACGCCCCTCCCGCACGTTGGCCCGCTAGTTGGCGATGATCCGGCGGCGCTACAGTCCTTTGCCGAATCGCTCCGATAGGGAGAAGCAGCACATCCCGCGTGTCCGGCATGCCCGGGCCAGCGGCGGCAAAGGAAGCCGACATGAGCACGGAGGATCTCAAGGCCCTCGAGCACGAGCTGGAGCAGCTCCGCGCGGAGAATCGCGAGCTGCGCGCCCAGCTGATGCAGGCGCAGAAGCTCAGCTCGGTGGGCTCGCTGGCCTCGTCGATCACGCACGAGTTCAACAACATCCTCACGACGATCATCAATTACGCCAAGATGGGCCTGCGCCACAAGGACGTCGGCACCCGCGAAAAGGCGTTCGATAAAATCCTCACTGCTGGCCAGCGAGCCTCGAAGATCACGACCGGCATGCTCTCTTACGCCCGAGCCCAGGGAGAACGCCGCGAAGCGACCGACCTGGTCGCCCTGGTGGAAGACGTGCTGATGCTGGTCGAGAAAGACCTGCAGATGCACCGCGTACGGTTGGCAACGAACTTCGTGGGCCGGCCGTTCGCGATCGTCAACGCCAACCAGATTCAGCAAGTAATCCTCAATCTGATCGTCAACGCCCGGCAGGCGATGGAGAACGGCGGCAACTTGTACGTCGCCGTGCGGGCCTTCGACGAAACGTCGACGGTCGAGATCGCCGTCCGCGACACCGGCTGCGGCATCCCGGCCGACAAACTCCGCGAGATCTTCGAGCCGTTTTACACGACGAAGCAGGCCGACCAGCAGGGGCAAGGAGGCACGGGGCTGGGCTTGTCGCTCTGTCGCGATATCATCGAAGCCCACAAGGGACGGATCCGCGTCGATAGCGCGGTCGGCAAAGGGACGACCTTCACGGTGAAGCTCGCGCTCGCACAGGCACC
This sequence comes from Planctomycetaceae bacterium, assembly GCA_035623955.1. Taxonomy (GTDB): domain Bacteria; phylum Planctomycetota; class Planctomycetia; order Planctomycetales; family Planctomycetaceae; genus DASPSM01. Next base: position 699 of record DASPSM010000749.1, on the reverse strand, counting down.
CGCGCTCATGTCTGCGGCGTCGGTCGTTGCTGGCAAGCTGGTCGACTGAGCACCGCGCGCCCAGCGATCGCTAGCTCGCTGCGGTCACGGCGAGCACCAGATCTTGCTCGAGCGTTCTGTGCGGCTTGATCCCAGCTTTCTCGAGCGCGGCGTGATACGCCCGCACGGCTTCCACCGGCCCGACCGCACCATCCACGACGAGTTTTAAGAACTCGATGAACAAGAGCTGGTTTTCGGCCTGGTTGATCTTGCGCCCGAAGAGGGCCGCGCGGCCGCCGTACTTGCGGACGTCGTGAATCAGTTGAAAGGCGTCGAGCGTGGTGCCGGCCGCCCCTCCCAGGATGCCGACGATGAGATGCGGATCGTAGTTAACGAGTTCCTCGAGCGCCCGCGGGCCGTGGTAAGCCATCTTGAGGAACAGCGGCCGTCCTCTCTTCGTCACGCCGGCCAGCATGCGCGCGATCAGGTCGTTGACGAACACGGGAACCTGCTCGGGGGTGAGCCCTTGCGGCGCGTTGGGATCGAAAACCTCGAGAAAATGCCGAAAGTTGTGACGCTCGGCCTCTTCGCGGAACTGCTTGTAATTTTCGATAGTCAAGAGATCGAGCTCACAGCGGTTATTGAAAGTGACCGAGTAAAGACCCAGATCAACGCCGCCAGCCCGCTCCTCAGGTGCGCAGTCGAGGTGCCCACATTGAA
>DASPSM010000748.1:0-3883 GCA_035623955.1 Planctomycetaceae bacterium | reverse complement strand
AAGACGGCCGGGATTTGCCAGTCGTCTTGTTGCCCGACGCGAGGAACGTTGAATTGGCTCGGATCAAATCGGCCGCGGTCCTCGGTCGGAAAATTAAACGGAGAGTGCGGCTCGTAGAAACTGACGAACAAAAAGAACGGCTTGTCGTGCGGCTCCTCAAGGAAACGCTCAGCCTGAGTGGCGAAGTATGTGCCCGACATGTCGGCGTCGATTGCCGGCGCGGGCAGGAGTTCGGCATTCAACCAGATCCGGGCGGGATCCTTAAACGGCCGCCACGGTGGGCGAGCCTTCACGCCTTTGGGCGGCGACGACACGCCGTGACGGGCGAGGGCGGCCGTGAAGTCTTCGAGATCCAGGCGTCGCTCGAAGCCGTGGGTAAGCCGGCTATTGAAGTGCATCTTGCCAAACGCGGCCGTCTCGTAACCGGCTTGTCTGAGCACGTCGGCCAGCGTCGTGTCGCCGTCCGGCAGCGGCGTGCTGAGCTGGGTGACGCCGAGCGTTCGCGGGTACCGGCCCGTGATGAAAGACTGCCGCGACGCCGTGCAGACCGGCGAATTGCAAAACGCGCGATCGAATCGGATCCCGCCTGCCGCCAGCCGGTCCAGGTTGGGCGTCTGAGCCAGGCGATTGCCATACGCCCCCATCACGTACAGAGCGTGATCGTCGGCGCAGATCCAGAGAACATTGAGCTGTTTGTTTGGCGGCGCGGCGAAACAAGGTGTGGTCGCGACCGAAAAAACGGCCGCGACCAGCACCAGCATCCCCGCACGCCGCACGTCGATCGTAGGAATCACTGCGGCCGATCGTTCGCGTCGATGAACGCGGCAAAGGTCTCGATAAACTCCTTCGGAATGTAGCCCGGCATCACGGCCGTCAGGTGCGACTTCCCGGGGAGCACGACGCTCTTGAAGTTGACCAACTCGCGCTGCATGCGATGCGTCTTGGCGTTGGGATGATCAAATTCACCGTTGATGGCCAGCACCGGGATCTTCACCTTCGTGAGATCGATCTTGGTCCGCTCGCCCGGCTTCCAGGGATACTTCCGGACGGCGGCGAGCGCTTCCTCATCGCGACTCGGAAGGCTGCGCAGCTTTTGCGACGCCTCGGCCTCTTTCGGATCGGGACCGGGCTTGTCCTCGGGGACCTTATCCTTCCATTCCTGTTCCACCTCGGGCACGCCGGAGCCACCGAAGGTGGCTGTGATGAAGCGTTCCGGATGCGCCGCGAGCAACTGCCCGGTGATCATGCCGCCCATCGAGTATCCGCCGATATGAGCTTTCTGGATCTTGAGATGATCCATCAGCTCGATGACGTCGCGGGCCATCTGCGGACCGTATTTGCCCGGATCGTGTGGCTTGTCGCTTTTTCCATGCCCGCGGCAATCGATGGCGACGACCCAGTGCCGGCCCACGAGCGCGTCGGCGATTCCGTTGGTGAACCAGTTGCCCAGAGCGGTCCCGGTGTAACCGTGAATCAACACGACCGGTGCGCCGGGCGACGTTCTGTTGCCCGCCTCGACGTAGTGAATTTTGACGCCGTCGTGAGGGGTGAAGTATCCATCAGTCGGCTGGACCGCCCGGGCGGGCGAGGCCGCCGCAGCGATAACCAGCAACGCGATCGCGGGAAGGCCCAAGCGCATAACGTCTCCCTGTTGTTGTTCGGTCAAACGAACGTGGAAAGCCGATCCGCGGCAATCGGCCTGACTCTGCAAGCGCGAACAAGTCTGCCACTAATGCCGTAACACAACGGCGGTGTCAGAGCAATCAAAAGGTCGCGGAATTTTGGACATTTGCGAACGCCGACGAGCCGTCAGCGTAAGCTGGCCGGTGCTTCTCTTCCCAAGTAACGCGAGCGACGCGCTCACTCCGGCAACGGCCGATCTTTCGTTTCGGGCAAAAACACCAACAGCGCGATTCCGACGAGAAACAACAGGCCGAGCCCGCTGACGGCGCGTTCCAGTCCGATTTGCGATTTGAGCACTCCCGATAGCCACAGCATGGGGGCCGCGACCAACCGGCCTCCGTTGAAACAGACGGCCGAACCGGTGGCGCGCAGGCGGCTGGGGAACAGCTCGGGAAAGTAGATCGCAAAACCGGCGTGAATCCCCAGCGTGAAAAAGCCGAAAATGGGCAATGTGCACAGCATTTGCCACTCGGTTTGAGGCACGTAGCAAGTGAACGGCACGACGGCGAGCGCCACAGCCTGGTAGAGCGCGAAGGCCCCCCGTCGGCCCAATCGCTCGGCAATCGGGCCGAAACTCAAAAGGCCCAAGCCGCCCCCCGCCGTCTCGACGATTCCGTAGGCGAAATTCGCGCCCTTGCGGGCCACGTCCAAATCGGCACCACGGCGCAGCAAGAGCTCACGCATCAAGTCTTGACCGGCGACCGTGATTCCCCAAAAAGTTGCGAGCCCCACTGCAGCCAGACAGAGCCCGGGGATCGCTCGCATCGCCCACCGCTTCTCGCCGAACAGTTCGCCGAGACTCCCCATCCGCTCACCGCGGGCTCCGGCTTCGCGCCATCGTTCGGGCTCGCGAACGACCGAACGCACCCAGAGCACGAGCAGGGCAGGGACAACGCCGATCAAGTACGCGCCGCGCCACTGTGCTCCGACCGCCAGTCCAGCAATCGCCGCCAGCCAGGTTCCTAGGATGCTCGTCGCGTGAAAGATGCCCGACGCGCGCGCTCGCGCGGCGGCGGGAAAGGCCTCTGCGATGAGCGCGGCGGCAACCGCCCATTCTCCGCCGGTTCCCATTGCGACGAAGAATCGCAGGACCGCCACGTGCCACAGCGTCGTCGCAAAGTAGGTCAGCCCCGAGAAGATCGAATAGACGAGAATCGTTGCCGACATCATGGACTTCCGGCCGAACCGATCGGCCAGGCTCCCAAAAAGCACGCCACCCACCGTTCCCCCGACGAGAAACACGCCGAGCAAAACGTCGCCCCAAAAGCGAGCATCGCCCGATCCGGACTGCTCGCTCAACAGCTCGGCCAGCAGCGGATCGCGCGTAATGATGAAGAGCTGGTTCTCAAACTGATCGAAGACCCAACCCGCCGACGCGATCAACAAAATCAGCCAGTCGTAGCGCGTGACCTCGCCATACCAGCGGCGCGGCAATTCGGGCTCGCGAGAGTTCATCCGGGTTAGGCTGCGGTTGTGGTGCGCTGCTGTCAAGAGGCCAGCGGTCCGGGTAAGCTGGCGGCGGAAACCAATTTCCCCCAGCCGAAACTCTTAATGTCTGGAAGAACTCGGCTGGGCAGAAGAAGCTCGGGAACCCCTGCGATGGCGCATGGCATTCGCACTTGGCTGGTCGCCATCCACTTGCTGGTGCTGGCAATACCTCTCGTGCGCGCAGGCGAGCCACTGCGCGATCGGCGCGCCTTCGCCGAGGCGATGAACAAAATCAAGGAGGGGATGCCTGAAGCCGAGGTAATCGCGCTCGTCGGCCAACCCGACGATGTCAGCACCGATAAGGACTGGGGTGGGAGCCTGGGCCACGTTCAAAGGATCTTGCGCTATGGTGCCTCCGGGCACTTGAAGGCCGCGACCTTAGGCCAAATCTGGATTGATGACGATCATCGCGTTCGAAACGTCTTTGGTCGGGGGACGCCGCCGCCGGAGGGCCTGTTCACAGAGCCTGAATTGCGACGCCTTCTCGAGGCGCTCAACGAGCTGCCCGGACTTAACGGCAGTCATTACAACCCTCGGCCTGTCATTCGTGCCGTTAATCTGCTTCAGCCGCTCGGCAAGGAAAAGTCACTGGCGGCGATCGATGAGTTCTTGCGCGTTTCGTTCCAGTTCACCGAGCACAACGCCCGGGAGGGACTGTTTCTCGTCTTGCGAACGCTCTTCGAGGTTCCTAGCGTACGAACCGTCTTCCCCT
>DASPSM010000746.1:0-6448 GCA_035623955.1 Planctomycetaceae bacterium | reverse complement strand
ACGGCCAGCACCACCGTGCTCGACAAAGTCGGCCCGAGTCGGCCCGAGCCCGCCGATCGTCTGCAAGGTCCGCAGCTGCATCGCTCCTGGGCTGGCGTTCATGGTCGCCGCAGCCGCCGCCAGATTTGGCGCCGCCAGCTGATCGGCTTCCGGCTTGGTAATCGTTGCGCGTTTTTCGCGCTCGGCCGCGGCCAAGGACCTCTCGCTGCCCCCTCTTCTGTGGCTCTCCGCGACCTCCTGTTGAGATTTCTTTGTGCCTTCGTGTCATTGTGGTGAAAAAAATCTTCAAGGCGCCACGCGACGGAGGTGCCAGCGCCACAGCACCCGACACAAATCCGGTCCGGTCGCGTTGAACGACAGGCGCGGCACGCAGCGAGCATGCCCTACTAGGTCCGTCCATCGAAAATGACAGCCTGGGTGGCTGGGGTCGAGCCGCCAGGCTCGCCCCCAGAGCGCGGACTGGGCGCGGCAAGGACGCCGACCCGTTCACCCCACCTGCCATTAAGCGATAGACAAAGCATTACCGGACAACGCAACTACGGCGTAAAATCGCTCGTCGGCGTGACTGAAAGGCAGAACTGGGCGAGCAGCTCGGCCGCGTGTTCCAGGTCGGGGAGTGAGACCATCTCGACCGGGCTGTGCATGTAGCGGTTGGGGATGGCGACGATGCCGGCGGCCGTGCCGCCGCGCGTGATTTGCAGCGCGTTGGCGTCGTTGCTGGCCGGGACCGAGATGCCGTTGGGTTGAATCGGGATTTCGCGCTGTTTGGCCAGTTCGGTGAGGCGCTGGAAGACAATCGGATTGATGTTCGGACCCCGATAGACCACAGGCCCTTTGCCGAGCTTTACTCGGCCGAACTGGTTCTCGTCGATCGTCGGGCAGTCGGTGGCGTGCGTCACGTCGACGGCGATGCCGATCTGCGGCGCGACGGTGAAGGCGCTCGTCTGCGCCCCGCGGAGTCCAATCTCCTCCTGCACAGTCGAGACGCCGAAGACGGCGGCCTGCGGATTGGCAGCCGCGACTCGCTTGAGGGCCTGCATCACGACCCACACGCCTACCCGATTGTCCATGCCCGGCCCGGCCACGATGTCGTTGCGCAGGTTGTCGAAGCCCAGCTCGAGCGTGACCGGATCGCCGACCGCGACAGCTTCGCGCGCCTCGTCGCCGCTTGTGGCCCCGATATCGATCCACAGGTCCTTGATTTCGGGGACCGTTTTCCGCTCTTCCTGGGGGAGCAGATGAATCGGCTTGCGGGCGATCACGCCGACAACCGGGCCCTTCGCGGTCCAAATGTGTAGCTTCTGCCCGATCAGCATCTGCGTGTCCCAGCCGCCGATGGTCGTCACGCGGAGAAAGCCCTTGTCGTCGATGTGCTTGACCATCAGGCCAATCTGGTCGCAGTGTCCGGCCAGCATGATTCGCGGGCGTCCCTCGGGATTGACCGCGGCGATCACGTTGCCGTGCCAGTCGGTGCTGACGCTGGCGGCGAACGGCTCGACGAATCGCCGCACGACGTCCTGGATGGGCCGCTCGTAGCCCGACGGGCTGGGCGAATTGAGCAGGGCCTTGAGAAACTCCAGCGACGATTGATCCATGACGGCTCCGGTGGGCTAAGCTGTGGGGGCTTTGGGAGATGCCGGATTATAGAGCAAAATTTCTTTCATGCATGCCGGCCAAATCGGGCCGATCGATTTGACGAGCGGGGTTGTCCCTGATTAGAGTTTGTGAACACCTGCCGCGACCACAGACTGTGGGTCGCCCCGGACGATTGCCAATGGAGGGATCAAGATCGTCTGCCGGACCTGCCGCTCGTTCATTGAATTGTCGTGCATTTCTTTCACCGGTGGATTGGTCCGCCCGTCGTTTTGCCCCCACGTGAACGGCCTTCGACCCGCTCGAGGGGTCGGTCGTTGAAATAGACGAAATCCAGTTTGAGAAGGAACTGGCCGCCGATTGCCGGGATTGGCGATTGCGCGCTCGACTCACGGAGGACGGACGATGGTGGCTTCGATTCGGGGGGGCCTGGCGGAATCGCTCGCCGAACAAATTACGCGATTGGTGCAGTCGAGGACCGGAGGGCAGATTGTCGGCTTGCACGTCGCGGTGAGCGGGTCCGACGTCACAATCTCGGGGCGGACGACGACGTACTATCTGAAGCAGCTGGCCACCCATGCAGCCCTCGATTTCGCGGGGCGATTTGCGACGCTCACGAACGATATTGTGGTGAGCTGATCGACAGGGCCTCCGAAAAACCGCGGCAGTCTGGCACCAATACCCGCACTCGCCGCTCGCTGCATCAATTACGCTCGCCGCCTCAATTCGCCGGTTCGACCTTTGGCGGCGTCTCGGAGGAAGCCGGCTTCGATTTTCCGCCGAACTGAAACTTCGGCTCCTCGCCCCGCATCAATCGGGCGATGTTCGTGCGGTGGCGGACAATGATCAGCAGCGGCACGAGCGTGCTGAACGCGGCAAGGCTCCAGGTGTCATCTCCAAAGGGTGACGGCCGCAGCCACCACAGCTCGACTCCGCAGAACGTACATGCGGCCAGGATCGAAGAGAGCGAAACGGTCCGCGTCAGGGCGACACAGAGCGCAAAGACGATGAACGCGACGCCTGTTGAGAGGGGGGCCAGAGCCAATGCCACGCCCAAAGCGGTCGCCACTCCTTTCCCACCGCGGAACTTCAGCCAACAGGGAAACATGTGTCCTAGGATGGCTGCCGTTCCGCTCACGACAGCCAGGTGCAAGCGGTGGACGTCCGAGTCGGCCAGGAGCAGCGGCAAGAGCAGCGTAGGGAGCGCTCCCTTGAGACAGTCCAGGACCAGCACGGTGATTCCGAGCTTCTTGCCCAGCACGCGGGCGACGTTGGTCGCTCCGATGTTGCCGCTGCCGCTCTTTCGGATGTCGACACCCGCCACAAAGCGGGCAATGAGATATCCGAAGGGGAGCGAGCCGATCAGGTAAGCGACCGGGAACGCGAACCCCAAGGCCATCCGGAAGCTCATTGGAAAATGCTCAGCTTGGGGCGATCCGCCCCGTCAAAAACTTTGTGATGTGACGTATCTTATTATGATGCAGCCGTTTGCGTGCGCTGATTTAGTGCGACACGGCTGCTGGACAGTCGCTACATCGGGAGCAATCGGCAAACTCGGAGCAGGCGATATAGCTTTCGGATCGCTTGGCGGCCAACGGCGAAAAACCCGTTCGCCTTCCCCAATTCACCTATTTCATCGTTTATGCTTGGGGGAGTTGAAATTGATCAACACGTTCGCCGTTGCAGGGAAAAGCAATGCTGGTACTCAGCCGCAAGAAGGACGAGAAGATCATCATCGGTGACAACATCACCGTGATGGTGATCGAAATCCGCGGTGACAAGGTGCGTTTGGGCATCGAGGCGCCGAAGGAAATCACCGTCCATCGCCAGGAAGTCTACGACGCCATTAAGCGGGAACAGGCCGAGAAGCGGGACATCTCCATCGACGCGCCGTAATCGAAAGCGTGCCCCGCCCCGACTCCTTTCCACTTATCGAGGGACTTCTTTCGATCAGGTTGAACTGCGACGGCCTTCGCGTCAATCGCCGGCTCCCGAGTGGGCTTGAGCTTCCGTAGAGTTGGCGGCCGCTCGATGCGAAATATTTCACGGCGAAAATAGAAAAAAGCCGCGGCATTTGCACCGCGGCTTTCGTGTTTGTTCGACCTTCCCGTCAGCCCGCAGGCCGGAGGCTCTGCTCGGTGACCTCGGCCGCCAGTCGCGGGTGCGGAATCACCGCCGAGGCGACCGGCGTCCGCGGATCGGTGCCGGCCAGCTCGCGGCGCGTCAGTTCACTATCCAAAATCTTCAGCAGCACGGCCAGATCGCGGAGCTGCTCCGACTTGTAACAGGCCAGAAGTTCGGCCATTCGCTCGTGATGGCAGGCCTCGAGCTTTTCGAGCGTCTCGCGGGCATGATCGGTCAAAACCAGCAGGCATTTGCGGCGATCGGATTTTGAACGCAGGCGGTAAAGCAGATCGGCGGCTCGCATCCGGTCGACCAGCGTGCTGACGCTCGATTCCGATTGCTGGAGGCGCTCGGCAAGCTCCGTCTGCGTGCAGCCGCGCGGCAGAGCGTCGCGGACGATTTGCAGAACGGCAAACCGTGCGTCGCTCAAACCAAATTCTGCAAAGTGAGCCGCGAGCACTCCCCGAATACGGTGAGCCGAGCGGAGAATGTCCGACACAATTTCCGCGGGCTTGGCTTGAACAGTTTCGATTCGATACGTGGCGATTTCCGATTCCGACCAGTGCACATTCATAATTCGCGCGTCCGAATGGGCCGACGATGAGGAACCTATCGCTCTCCTTCGGCTACCAATCGTTCGCGCCTGAACCAGAAAACCGCTTGTTTACACGGTTTTTTTTGAAAATCCGTCCGTCCAAGCGGCGGCAGTCTTTGCCCAGCGATTCGTGCTTATCCAGCTTCCGCAGCTTCCGCTTCTTTAAGGCGCTGGACGACGATTTCGATCAACAGCGGATGCAGCGACAAAGGCTGGCAGAGGACGAACCGCACTGCGGGGAATTCGATCGCCAAGTCGGCGCGAATTCGCTGCAAATCCTCGACGACGTGCGCCCCCGCGGACAGGAAATAGGGGAGCAGTGACACGCGCGTTGCTCCTTGGGCGACGCAGCGGCGGGCGCCCTGCGGAATTGTCGGCTCGACCACCTCGAGATAAGCGACCTCGACGATCGGGTAATGCGTGCGGCCTCGAACGGCGAAGGCCAGATCGACCAGATCGCGATTGGCTTCCGGGCGGCGGCTGCCGTGTGCGATGAGCAGCGCGGCAGACTTTTCCGATTGCGGCGCGTCGGGCATCGGTTCGCGTCGCCGGCAGAAGTCCGGCGAATCGGCGTCGGGATGTGACATAGCCCCTTGATTGTGGCATCATGAACTGAGAACCACCAGCACTGGTCGGCTCACCGGTTGAACCTCTGGCGGCTGGCTTTGGGCCTTGGTTGCAAAACAGGTCAAACGCGGCGTGTCCTCCCCAACTCCAAGTCCAGTCGGAACCGATCCGACCCGTGTCGGGCCGTACCTGATCGAGCGCAAGCTCGGGTCGGGCGGTATGGGGACGGTATACCTCGCCAGCCACGAGCAGACGGGCCGCATGGTCGCCCTCAAGCTGCTGTCGCCTTCGCTGGCCCGCGAGGAGGGGCTGGTCGCGCGGTTCATGCGGGAGATCGACGCCCTCAAGAAGCTCAAGAACCCGCACGTCGTCGAGCTGTTCGACCACGGCGTCGACGGCGAGATGTACTACTACGCGATGGAGTACGTGCCGGGCGAGACGCTCACCGCCCGGCTGCGCCGCGACAAGCGCATTCCCTGGCGGGAAGTCATCGAGCTGTCGATCCAGATTTGCGTCGCTCTCAAAAGCGCCCACGACGCCGGGATCATCCACCGCGATCTGAAGCCGTCGAACCTGCTGCTGACCCCGGATGGCGACATCAAGCTGACCGATTTCGGCGTCGCGCAAGTGTTTGCGGGTTCGAAGCTGACGGTCACCGGCGGCATCATCGGCACGGCCGAGTACATGTCGCCCGAGCAGGGGCAGGGGAAACGGATCACCAAGCGCAGCGACCTCTACTCGCTGGGCGCGGTGATGTACGTGATGCTGACGGGGCGTCCGCCCTTTTCCGGCAAAACGGCGCTCGACGTCATCCACAAGCACAAGTACAGCCAGTTCGATCGGCCGCGAACGATCGTCCCCGACGTCCCTTACTGGCTCGACGACGTCATCTGCCAGTTGATGGAGAAGGACCCCGACAAGCGGCCAGCCGACGCGTTCGTCGTCAATCGCCGCCTGCAGGAGGTCCTGAGGAAGGTCGACGTTGCCAACAGCGAGCTGACCCTGGGGCACGGCGTGGCAGAGGATGCCTCGACCTTCAACGCCTCCGACCCGGAGCGGAGCGACTCAGCGGCATCCGGAGGCGGGCACGGCACGCTGATGCGCGACCTGTTTCGCGCCGAGTTCGACGCCGAACACGATCGCGGCGTCCTGCGGAGACTGTTCGAGAACACCTGGGTGCTCGTCGGATTGTTGGCGGTGATGCTCTTCGTGATCGTATACGGAGTGGTGAGCGCGCGGACGCGCACCGCCGAACAAGCCGAAGAGACCGGCGGCGAGATCAGCTCGTGGCGACGCGAGCCGCGATCGGAGATCGACCGCGTGATTACGTTTGCCCGCCACCAGCACGATGACGGCGACGTGGTCGGAGCCGAGCGCACGCTCGCCGCGTTCGCAGCCCTGCTGCCCGAGGAGAGCCCCGAGCGAGAACGCGTCAACAAGCTGCTGGCCGAGCTGCACACACGAAGTGAGAAGCATCCGCGCGACTTGTCGTTTCTCGCCGACGCTCTCGACCGGGCCGACACGCTGGCTGCTGCGGGAAAGCTCTCTGAGGCGCGCGAGATTTGGAAC
>DASPSM010000713.1:0-7041 GCA_035623955.1 Planctomycetaceae bacterium | reverse complement strand
GATCGCGGTCGAATCGACCAAGGGCGAATGGGGCAAGGGACAGCACGAGCTGAACGTGCAATACAGCGACGTGCTGTCGATGGCGGACAACCACACGGTGTTGAAACAGTGCGCCAAGGAGATCGCCGACAAGCTGGGCCTGAGCGTGACCTTCATGGCGAAGCAGTCCGACAAGCAGGCCGGCTCCAGCTGCCACGTGCATTTGAGCCTGTGGCGCGAGGGGCGCAACGCGTTCGCGGGCCGGCAAAAACTGGGCGCGGACGGAGCGGGCGTCGAGGGCTCGGGCACGTTCCTCAAGTTTCTGGCGGGATGGCTGGCCCACGCGCCCGAAGTGATGGTTTTCTACGCCCCCAACGTCAATTCCTACAAACGCTACCAGTCGGGATCGTGGGCCCCGACGCGGCTGGCCTGGAGCCGCGACAACCGCACGGCCGGGTTCCGAGTCGTCGGAGAGGGTGAGAGCCTGCGGATCGAGTGCCGCATCCCGGGGGCGGACTGCAATCCGTACCTTGTTTACGCGGCAGCCCTGGCCTCGGGCCTGGATGGGATCACCAACGACCTCCGCCCTCCGGCCGAATTTCGGGGCGATGCGTATCATGCGTCGGAGCTGCCGCATGTGCCCACAACGCTGGCCGAAGCGATCGAGCGATTTGAACAGAGCGAATTCTGCCGGCGCTCGTTCGGAGCGGACGTGGTGAAACATTACGCCCACTTCTTCCGCACCGAGCAGGCTGCCTACGATCGAGCGGTCACCGATTGGGAGCGGAGCCGCTACTTCGAACGGATTTGAAGAACCGGGTGCGTCCGGGAAATTCAATGCGGAGGTTTTAAGAAGTCATGCGACGTCCGATCATCGGAATCACGACTTATGGGCGCGACGAAGACTGCCGCTTTCGGCTGCCCGCCGTTTATGTCGATGCGGTGCGTCGCGCGGCGGGCATTGCCATTCTGATTGCCCCCGGCGACGACCCGTGGGAAGAGCTGTTTGATCTGCTCGACGGGCTCATTCTGGCCGGCGGAGGCGACCTCGAGCCGTCGCTTTATGGCGGCCAGAAACACGAAGCCATTTACGGCGTCGACGTCGAGCGGGACCGCAGCGAACTGGCCCTGGCGCGGCGGGTGGCAGCGTCCGAGATGCCGACGCTCGGCATCTGCCGTGGGCACCAATTGGTCAACGTCGCTCTGGGCGGCACGCTGCACGAGCATTTGCCGGACGTGGTGGGCGACGCGGTGGTCCATCGCCTGCCGCCGCGCGAGCCGATCGAGCACCCAATCACGGTCGACACCAAATCGCGTCTGGCCGGAATTCTCGGCGAATCGGAGTTTGCGGCTCCTTCCTGGCACCATCAGGCCATCCGCGAGACGGCGAACGGCCTGGTGCCCGTCGCCCGGGCCCCCGACGGGACGATCGAAGGCTGCGAACTGAAAAGCCACCCCTGGTTCTTCACAGTGCAGTGGCACCCCGAGCTGACCGCGCACACCAGCGCCACGCAACAACGGCTCTTCGACGCGCTGGTCGAGGCCTGCCGAACGAAGATCAACGCCGGGCGATGAGCGACTTCAAGGAGCCGCGCACCAAGTAAGCCGCGTTCAGCCGCCGAGTACTGCCAATGCGGCTTCCAATCCTGCCCAAAGGGTTGCCGCCGTGTCAGAGGATGTCTGGTCCGACTGGCCGCTCGAGGAATCGGAGTCCGCCGTCGCTGGGCCCGCTCCCTGCGGGTCGTAATTGCCGCTGCCGGAAACAGCGAGGAGAGCCTCGCCGCCGGGTGTCGCTTGCGATTGGCCACTTGATCCGATCGCGACATCGGCGCGGCTCGAGGCCGTCTCGCCGTTCCCACCCTCTGTGCCAGGGGCAGGATCGCTTTCAGAGCCCAGCGTGGCGCCGCGGGAGAGCTGCAGGACCACATCTCTGCCGCCGGCTTCGCCGCCGAACCCTTGGGTCGCGCGGGTTGCCGCAGCGACCGTGACTGCGATCGTGGCGGAGCCCGTCAAGTTGTTTCCGGTGTCGGTGTACGTCAGGCTGATTGGCGATGACCCGGTGTAGCCGGATGTTGGATTGAACGTGAGAACGTCGATGGCCGCGTTGAGGTGAGCGAGCGTCCCGCTGAGCGTCATCGAAGCCGATTTGTTGGCGCCGGACGTGATCGTGATTCCGGTGGTGGAACCGAGTGCCAGCGTGCCATGCGTGGTCGAAAGGACAAGCTTTTCTGTTCCGCTGCCGGCCGCAGAGTCCGTGATGCTGATTGTGTTCACGAACGCGACCGATTCGTTGTTGGTCAGGGAGAAGCTTGACGGCGCGGTGACTTTTGGCGCCGCGGGCGCTGTGACGGTGAGGGTCACTTTGCCGGAAGCGCTCAGGCTGTCCCCCGGATCGGTAATCGTGACCGTCAGGGCGTCGGAGCCGCTGAAACCCGATTTGGGAGTGTAAATCAGGCCGGCCAGCGCCGCATTCAGCTTGGCGATGGTGCCCGTCAAGGTCACTGAGGCGGAGCCGTTGCCCGACACGCTCGAAAGTCCGCTGGTCGATCCCAAGCTCAACGTGCCGTCGCTGACCGAGAGCTTCACCGTGTCGACGCCGCTGCCGATGCTGGAATCGGCAACCGTGATGGCGCTGGTGCCCGAGAAGGTGAACGCAGTGTTCTCTGTCGTGCTTTCGCTCGCCGGGGCGCTGACGGACGGCGCCGAAGGGCTGCTGCTGGCACCAACCAGCCCCGGGACAAGAAGATTGGCAACCGGCGTCCCGATCCCCGTGGCCAGGTTGTAGCCGGCGCCGGCACTGTACGTTCCATTGCTGCCGGAGGTGATGTTGTGGAAGTCCGCGCTGGGAAGGCCGTAGAGCATCGGCAGCGTCTGCGTGGCGCCGTTGAGCGTCGTTTCTCCCTTCAGCACGCGCCCCTGGTCGGCGATGGCGATCAGCCCGGCCCACATCGGACACGACAGGCTCGTGCCGCCGATCTGAAACCATCCGCCGGCGTAGCTGTCGAGCACAAAAACGCCCGTGTCCGGGTCGGCGTCCATCGAGACGTCCGGCACGTTGCGGTGCGTCTTGCTGGCGCCGTTGATCCCGTCGAGATTGTCCTGGTAGCTGGGCAGCGACTCGTACTGGCTGATGCCGCCGCCGCTGGCACCGGAGGAGTCGTCCCAGACCGTTTCGGAAACGTACGTGCCGTTGGATTGAATCGAAAGCGATGTTCCGCCGACGGCGACGACGTTGGGAGAAAATGCGGGATAGCCTGACGGCGTTCCGGTGTCTCCCGTGGAAGCCAGGAACGTGACCCCCTGATGCCCGGAAGGGGTGAGAAAGTCAGAGTCGTAGCTCGTTTCGCCCGAAAACTCGCCGCCGCTCCAGCTCATCGAGACGACCGAGACGCCCGAGTAGTCGGCCGCGGTCGTTACCGCCTGCAGCAGATCGCTGTACGAGGCCGAATTGGCCTCGAAGAGGATGATGTTGGCACCCGGCGCAATCGAGTGGGCCCACTCGACGTCGAGCGATTCCTCGACGTCCCAGCCGCCAGGCGAGGAGTTCGCCGGCAGCGTCGTCCCCCCGCTTTCGTTGAGCACCTTGAGCGTCGGTTCGCCGCTGCCGTTGAATTGCGGCAAGCCGAATTCGCTGCTGAAGCTATTCGCATCCGAGATGATGTCGGGATCGTTATAGGCGTCGACAATCGCAATCGTTTGGCCGGCCCCCGTTCCCGCTGCGCCGCCAAACGAAATGGCGTTGACGCCATAGGCGGCCGTAATTTCGGCTGGAGTATAGGGAGCCGCCGCCGTGCCGCCGCTCGACAGATGTTCGATCGCCCCGGACCGGGCGATCAGAAAGTCGGGCGTGGCCACGCCCGAGGCGCTCAACAGGGTGCGCTCTTCCAAGAACTCGACCACCAGCCCCGGGGATTGCCAGTTACCACGGGCGTGGGGATTCTTTCGTTTCGCTCGGCGCGAGGCGGTGGACCGCGCGGCATCTGCTCGATGGGACACTTGGCTCAGGCGATGCCGCGAAAACCACATGGAGAACTTCCTTAGAGAGGCACCAGTCTGGAGGTCGAGTCCGACCGAACGGTCGGCAGAGAGAGCGCCGAAACAGCGAGCATCTGTTGACGCGTAAGGCAAACCTAGTTCGCCTGCCGGATGTGTCAAGCGGCGTTGCGGGCCGCGGCAGCGTTGCTATTTGACAACAGCGATGCCGCAGATCGACGAAATCGACGGGCGCGAAGTAAGGGTTGGGTGGCACTGGCGGCTTGTCCGCCAGTGCTTATCGCGCGAGAGCGATCAGTATTCCGCCAGGATCGCCACGACGGCCGTCTGCACGGGTCCGCCCGTCACGTGCACCTTGCCCGCCCGGTCGATGTAGACATTCACCTCGCTGCGGATGCCGAACTCGGGCAGGTAGATCCCGGGCTCGATCGAGAAACACGTCCGCGGCAGGAGCCGGCGGATGTCGTGGGTTTCGAGGTCGTCGATGTTCGCGCCGTTGCCATGCATCTCCTGGCCGATGCTGTGTCCCGTGCGGTGGACGAACCGATCGCCGTAGCCGGCCGCTTCGATCACCTTCCGACAGGCCCGGTCGACCTCGCAGCCGGCGATCGGCCTGCCCGCGGCAAACGCCGCGCGGATCGTTTCGATCGCCGTGTCGCGGGCGCGGGCCACGATCTGGAAAATCTCCGTATAGCGCGCCGGCACGGTGCGGCCCACGAAGCCGACGCGGGTCAGGTCGCTGTAGACCGCGCGGGGCCGCTTGAGCTTGGCCCACAAGTCGATCAGCACGAAATCCCCCTCGCGGATCTCGCACCCCGGTCCGCTCGCCGTCTCGTGGTGCGGGTTCCCCGCGTGGGGACCGACTCCGACGATCGGCGGATGCCCGGTCTCCAGGTCGCTTTCGGCAAAATGCTTGAGGATCTCAGACTGCACGGCCACCTCGTCGATGGAGCGTCCGGCGCGGACGGCCTCGGCGATGAACCTCCAGGCGCGGCCGTACGCCGCGTCGGTCTGCACCGCCGCTGCAAAGTGCGATCGCTCCTGATCATCATCCCAGGCGGCCTCGAAGACCTGGATCAAGTCGCCCGACGAAACGACCTCGACGCCGAGCCTTTTCACCAGTTCGATCGTCCCCGCGTCGACCCGCGAGATGTAGGGGATGGCATTGTGCGGCGAATACTCCATCGCGACCCGCTTGAGTCCCGAGACCAGCGTGCCAAGGCCCGCTTCAAACTCCTGCCATTTGAGATAGACGGTCTTGGAGCCGGGGAGTCCGGAGAGTGCGCCTTCTTCAATGCGATGGACGAGCTTCCGCGGCTCGCCCCGGGTGGGAATGCAGTACGCATACCGGCGGCTGCTAACGGCGGTCGGCGCCAGTCCGAGCACGCGCTGGGCCAGGACGTTGCTGCCTCGAAAGTCGTAGAGCAGCCAGCCGTCGATGCCGAATTCGGAGAGCGTGGACTGGATTGCCGAGATGTCGATCATGAGGGGTCCTCGCCGTTCGTTTACCGCTCAATATCCGGGGGTCGAGCCGTCAGGCGAGCCCCCAGGAGTCTTCAAACACTGGGGGCGGCGGGGACGCCGACCCCAGCCACCCCACTGCCCGGAGAAGATTCACACTGCCCGGAAAAGATTCACACTGCCCAGAAGAGACTCAGATTGCCAAGAGATTCACTTCGCCCAGAAGAATCGTTCGGCTTCCCGCACCGTGCGCGGGTCGCGTTTCCGCAGCTCTTCGAGGTATTTCTTGCCGCGCGCTGCCGCATCGACTTCGGCGGGAACGTTGCCGCTCGCTGCGCCGCCGTTCGATTGCGCGCCCGATGCCGTGCCGGCGGTCGTCGTTCCCGCGCGGGTCTCGGATTTGGTATCGGTGCTCGCCAGCATGTAACGAATGATCGAGCGCTTGATCGACGGGATGTTGTAATCCCCCTTGCCGTACAGCGTCATCAATCGGTCCTGAACGCTCCAATCCTTCCAGCGGGCCAGGTCGGCAATCACCAGGTCGGCCAGCTCCGGTTGATCGAGCAGAATCCGCATCGATTGCTGCAGCCGCTCGTTGGAGATCTTTCCGCCGGCGTACTGCCACATGAACCGCAGCCCCATCATGGCGGCGTAGGTTTCGCTGAAGGCGGCTTTCTTGCCGTTGTGGATCTTGAATTTCCAGTCGTCGATGTTGTCGAGACCCGAGTTGCCCGTGAGCAACAGGTAGCCGGAGATCATCCCGTCGAGGCCGATGCGGAACTCGTCGCTGTTGGGCTCGATCTTGTGGGCCAGGAGCGTCGCGTCATCGTTGTTGCCGCACAGGCCCAGCAGCATCCCATACAGCCCCAGCCGCGTTTGCGGAGTGTCGGCATTCGTCAGCCAACCCCGGACTTTCTTCCGGGGCAGCGCCGACGCCACGGCAGCGATGTCTTTATACGGGGCGTTGGCAAATTCGCCGAACGCGTCGTTCGACACGAGCTGGTCGGGGAACTCCAGAAATTTGACGAAGTATTTCAACCGTGTCTGAACAGGGACCTCGGGAGCCGGGGCCTGAGCCACGTAGGCAAAGGCCGGCTCGGTGATCTCGGTGGGGCTGCCCCATTCGATCGCGTTGTCCTTGCCGGCCCGCGTTCCCATCACGAGGAACAAGTCGCCCGGCTTGCCGGCGCGATACCGCGCCAGATGGATCTGATCCCCTTTCTTCACCGAGTCTTTGGGCGCTTTCACCAGTTGCAGCACTTCATAAGTGCTCGTCCCCGGATCCTGCTCCTTCGCAGGCTCGCCTTTCACGAATTGCACGAGGCCAACCGCGTCCGCCTGGGCGACTTGCTCGGCCAGAGTCTGCGACGGCGCCGAGCAGAAGGGGCAGCCAACCGCCCGACTCGCCACCGCGCCTGCCAAGAACAGCCCCGCGGCCAGGAGCCCAAAACCTCTTTGAGAAATTCGCATGCTCGTCAGCTCCCAATTTCGCGGCGGGATATGTGAAAAGAGGCTGCCTCAGCCCGATTTATTCGGAATTCGGCGGCGATCGTCAAGCCAAAACAGAGTTCACCTGGTCATTACGGCCGCGTCATCCATTTCGTACAA
>DASPSM010000176.1:0-10180 GCA_035623955.1 Planctomycetaceae bacterium | reverse complement strand
AAGGCATTTGTGGTCGCGAGTCTGCCTTCGGCAATCGATGCCAGCCACCCGTCGGTCGCCCGAATGTTGCGTGTGCTACCACGAGCGCAAACGCTGCAGCGAACGGGATCCGCTGCTCTCAACCTCGCCTACGTGGCCTGCGGACGCATTGACGCATTCTGGTCGACCAGCCTGAAGCCCTGGGATGTGGCGGCAGGCGGGTTGATCGTCGTTGAGGCGGGGGGTGCCCTCACCACCACGGGCGGAAGGCTGTTTGATCTCTATATTGCCGATCTGCTTGCCAGCAATGGATCTGCGGTTCATTCGCAACTTGTCGACCTGCTAACCGGCCCAGTTGCGTCGTAGAGACTTATCAGGACATGGCGTCGAGTCCCCACGAGCTGCGGTTGGTGCTTTTTCGAGGTCGGGCCGACGACTATCATGGAAAAGAGGGGCCATGGCCCATCCCTTTGATAAGTGGCGTCGTTCCACCCACTTAGTGTGACCGAGGCTGAAATCTCACGACCTGGTGCTGCCGGGAACCTGCCGTCACGCTCCTTTCTTGCAGGATGCTGGCCAGACCGCCGCTCGGCAAATTCCGTGTGGAACGCTCCTCAGTTCTTTGAGGGGTCAAATTTCAAGGCGAGCGAGAACCGAGTGTCGACGTGACACATCGAAACCTCAGGATTCTATTCGCAGCCTGCCTCGCTTGCCTGGCGATGCTGCCTGCCGTTGCGCAGGATCAGCCCGTTGCCCCGGGGCGGATTCCATCGGATCGAGCCCCCTTCGACCGAGCCCCGCTCGGGGCCGGTGAACCGACGCCCTCGGCCCCGCCGGCAGCGGAATCCGCGGCATCTCCCCGCGCACGGCGATCGCCAGCATTTCCTTGGTCCGCGCTGCGACAAAACGAAGGCGCCTCGGCATCCGAGGGCACTGTCCCGCTGGCTCCCCGGAGTGGGGACCTCATCCGCCTGGGCACGAAGGACGGACAAACGGAGTGGGCCGTTTGGGGTGGCGAGACGCTGGAAAAGTTTCTCGAGTTTCTCCGCACACAAAATGGAGTCGGTCGCTCCGAGCCCGATTACAGCATCAGTTCGGTGTCTCTCAAGGGAACCGAAGAAGGCGACTGGGCCAAGCTCGAGGCAAAGTTCGAGATCCAGGTGGAGCGGCCCGACGTGCGCGTCACCGTGCCGATCGGCTTACAAGAAGGTTCGATCGGCCTGCCGCCCACGCACACCGGTCCGGGCGAGTTCCGCGCAGGCGTTGTGCTCAACCGCCAGAAAGCACACACGATTTCTCTCGGCGGCAAAGGGCTGCACGAAGTCACGATCCCGCTCTTGGTGGTGCCGATTCGCCGGCAGCTCAATCAGCGCCATTTGCAGCTGACGATTCCTCCGGCCGCCGGCAGCCAGATCACGCTCCGCGTCGCGAAAGAACATTGCCAGGTCAAACCCCTCGACGAAGTGCCCGTTCGCGCGATGGCTATCCCCAATGGAACTCAAATCGAAGCCGTAGGCATCAAGGGAACGTTTGACCTCGTCTGGGAGAGTCCGCTCGAAGAATCGCGGACACGAATGGTCTTCGACGTCTTCAGCAAATGCAGCATTGCGATGGACCGCGACCGGATTCAGTTGGGCGTCTTGCAGACGATCGATGCAAAACAAGGAAACCTGACTTCGGTCCGTGTCCGCGTGCCTCGCAGCTTCCCTCGTATCAGCGGGCAGCAACTGTATGTGTCGGAGGCGCGGAAGTACGGGCCGTCCGACATTGACGCGAGCGGCTTCATCAAGGTCGACCTGAAGGCGTCGACCACCGGCCGCGTCGAGTTGCGCTGGGATTTGGAAGCGCCGCCACCGCCCCACGGAAGTTTTGCGCTGACTGGTTTCGACGTGGAAGGGGCTCGCTCGGACGGCGGCGACGTCTCGATTACGCCAATCGAGGGCTTCCATTTCGACTACCGCGGCGGGAACAACATCCGGCGAATCAACGTCTCGGCGTTGGGGGCCGGGCTCGCCGAAAGTGCCTACTCGTTCACGCAGCCCTTTCGTCTCGATCTGGCACTCGAGGAGATCCGCCCGCAGTTCTCGCTCGAGCCGGCTTATTACCTGCTCTTGTCGCAGCGACGGATCGAGCTGACTTCGCAGCTCCGCATTCATGTGCGCCAAGGCGCGCTGCACGAATTGAAGTTCGACTGGCCCGACTGGAGGAAGCAGGGCTGGACGATCGACCAACTTCCGGAATTCGCGGAACTTGCTGAGGCAGAACAACCGGCAACCCGCGAGATCGCGAGCACCGTGCGCGATGATTCCGTGCTCGCGCTGAAGTTGATCGGCCGCCGCGGCGACGACTTTGTCGTCGCCTTCCGTGCGTCTCGCGCCGCGCCCGCCTCCGGCAAAGCGTTTCCACTCGCGCTTCCGCAATTGGCCGGTTCCACGATGACTGGGGCGGTGCTCGTTGCCGCGGACGCCGAGAGCATCAAGTCGAATCTTGAACCGCGCCCCGAAACGATCGTTCGCTCGCTTGCTCCGGAGCGCCGCGATGCGCTTGGCCCGCCCGATTCCTTTCGGGGCCTCCGCCAAATCGCTCTGCGAATCGATTCGCCCAAGGCAGCATTCGACGCGACAGCAACGACGCAGCAACAAAAAATCGAGACGGAGTCGCGAGCGAAGATCGAAGTGCGTGCCGGACGCCTTCAAGTGGAGCAGCGGATTTCGTACCGAGTGAGCTACGAGCGCCTGGCCGAAGCCACTCTGGTGCTTCCCAAAGAACTGCGGCGCCGCAGCGTGCAGTTCACCGTCGATCGCCCCGACCTGGAAGCCAAGATCGACCCCAGTTGGACGAGCACCGAGCCGGATGGTCTCGACGTCGCGCGGATTCCGCTTCCTCCGCAGCCGCGCATCGGCTCATTCGACCTGTTCGCTCATTACTCCGTGCATCTGCCCGAGGCGCCAAGTCAGGCCGTCGACGTCCCAATCCCACTCGTGCGCTCGCGCGACAGTGCCTTCAAGGTTCAGCGGGTCGAGCTTCGCGCTCCGGACGATAGCGAGTTCGAGGTGGTCGACGACGCATGGATTCCCTCGCTCGCCATCGATAAGGGGAGCACGTACGCCTGGACCGCCAAAGGCGAACAAACGACTCTGCCGCTGCGGCTCGTGCGGGTGACATTGCTGGCATCTCCCGGGGTGAAGATCGGCCGCGCGTTGGTGCGATCGAACTTCGATCTGACGGGATTGGTGCAGACCACAGCGCACTACCGCATTCAGGGCCCGGTGTCCCGCATCGCGCTCACGCTTCCCGCCGGGTCGGCAGAACCCAAGTTCTGGCTCGACCGGCTGCCCCTGAAACCGGAGCGAATTCGCGAGGCGCGGCCGGGAACCGGCGAATATCTGCTCGACGTGGGCGCGTTGTCCCCCGATCCTTATCCGGTGCTTACCGTGCAATTCGGCGACCCCGAGATATCGCCCTGTGGCCTGTTCGGATCTCACCAGCTCAGCGCGCCGGTCTTTCCCGACAACACGTCGATCGAATCGACGATTTGGGAGGTCACGTTTCCGTTCGAGCAGTATTTGTTTTTCGCCTCGCCGGGGTTTTCTCCCGAATTCCGCTGGCAGCGCGACGGTGCCGTGTGGGACCGTCGTCCAACGCCGAGACCCGCCGATTTTGCTCGCTTGCTCGGAGGGGGCGCTCGTGCATCCACCGACGAGGGAAATGCCTACGCGTTCAGCCGCTTTGGTCCTGCGCGAACGATCGTCGTCGGGTCGATGGCTGGATCGTTCGTGATTTTTGTCGGAGCGGGGCTGTCGTTATTGGCCACGTTCGTTCTGCAGCGTCTCCGGTTCGCACGAAGCCTGCTCACGCTGTTCGTTTTTGCCTTTGCGGTAGCCATCTGCTCCCTTTGGTATGGCGAGGCCGTTCGGCTGTTGCTGCAACCGGCGCTGTTTGGTTTCGTGCTGGCGCTCGCCGCGGCCCTTATCGACGCCCGCGTCCAAAAGCGCCGCAGCCGACTGACTCTGGAACCGCCTGGTGCGGCGGAGTTTGTCACGGCGGCAACCTCGCCGTCATCGATCGAGCGGAGCCTTATTCCCGCTCCCGACCCCGAGGCGCCTACCATCAATCGGCTGGGCAGCCAGGATGGCTCTCAAGGCTCGCAGGCCCTCTCCGCCTCGGCCAGCGGGAGCCGGCTATGATCATCGGCTTTGTTGGTGGCAGGCGACGCGGACTCCGCCTCGCGCGGCTGAGCTTTGCGATGACGCGTATTGCGCACGTCTTCTGTGCGAGCGCGGTGCTGGCGTTCTCGGTTGTCGCTTGCGGCTCAGTGCTCGCCGATTCGGCGCCCGCTCCTTATAAGCCAAAGCCACGTCTCCTCTTCGTGGATGCCGATCATCCTGCAACGTGGCCGAAGGGGCTGGAGCCAATTCCCGCAGGCGAGCTGCGCCGATTGCTCGGCACCGACAAAGAATCCGATTCCGACCTGGCACCCGTGCAAATCGAGCAGGCGGTTTATCACGCCACGTTTCGCAGCGGCGCGCTCACCGAGGGTCGGGCCGAGCTCACGCTGGGGACCGGCCGGCGTCCTGCACTCGTGCCGTTGGAACAAGCTCGCGTTGAGCCTTCTCGTTCGCTCGATTTCTCGCACCTGCGCTGGCAGGACGCTTCGCACGACTCAAACGACACGATCCGGCCGAACGAAGCGCTCTGCGGCATTGATCGCACCGGCTGTCGAGTCCTGATCGTCGAATCGGGAAGTTCGCGGCTGGAATGCGACTGGTCGCTGGCAGGGCGCTCGTCGCTCGGCGCGACGGAGTTCGCGATTTGCCTCCCGCCCGCGGTGGTCTCGCAGCTCGTGCTGCGTATCCCGGCAGAGCTATTGTTGGAGTCGGATCATGGCGTCGTGATCCGTGGGCCGAAGGAATCTGATGGCCAACACGCGCTGTGGCAGCTGGAACTCGGCAGCCGTTGCACTTGTCGCCTGCGGGTTACCGCGAGTCCGACGGCCGTTAACCAACGCGTTTTTTACGACCAGGATACGACGCTAATTGTCGCCCCCGACCGTCAGCGGATTCAGTCGAAACTGCAATTGGAAGTGTTCGGAGCCCCGCTCAAGACCCTGCGGCTGAGCGTTCCCGCTGGCCTGAGAGTGGAGACAATCACTTACGGCGACGATTTTCCGCTGTCCATTCCCGTCAATTCGACCGACAAGACACGTGAGATCTCGCTCGAGCTGCCGGAGCCGCTCCTCGGCAAGGGGCGAACGATCTCGATCGAGGCCTCGGCGGCGACATTGACGAACCGCTTGTCGAGCCTGCCGCAAGTTGACGTGCCTGGCGCGGTGCGCCGTGAAGGCCAGGTGCAGCTGACGATCCGGGCTCCGCTCAAGCTGGTGCGGTTCGGCGGCGAAACAGGGCTTTCACAGTCCGAGGCGCCCACTTATTCGATTGACGGAGAAGAAACATTCTCCCTGCGCCAAAATGCGGGCGATTCTCCTCTGGCGATCGAGATTGCGGAACCGGCCCCCGCGCTTGCAGCACGAACCCTGGCACGACTCGATTTGAGGCGCGACCACTGCACGCTGAGCGCGGAAATCGTCTGCTCGGCGAGCAAAGGATCAACTTTTTCGGTCACGTTCGAGCTTCCGGAAGCCTGGAACGTCACTCGAGTCGAAGCCGCGGGCGATGTGTCCCGGATGATCGATGAGAGAACCCGCAAGGTTGCCGAGCACCGCAAGCAAGTCCAGATCGATTTCTTCCGCGCGGTGACGGACCGGGAGCCGAAACGCTTCCGAGTCGAAGCGTCCCGCCCGCTGCCACGCTCGGGCGAGGCAATCGATGTGCCCGTTATTGAGTTTCCCGCCTTTGCCTCGCAGGAGGTCGAAACGCTGATCGTTCACGGCTCGTCGATCGAGCTGGGCTTGAGCCCCCCCGAGGCGTTTGCCGCATTGAATCCGAAAACCCTCCTCTCGATTTTGGCAAACTCACCCCTTCGGCTCGATCGCTCGGCGGGCGCCGACTCGCAGATGCTGATGCATCGCTGGACCCCGCAAACGGCAAAGGCCCGCTTCACCCTGCGCCGGGGAGAAGAACTGCTCACCGCCCACGTGAGAACTTCCATCGACGTCGCTGCGACGCAACAAATTTCCGAGCGCGTCGATGCTACGATCGGTCCTCTGTCCTCCATCGATCGCGTGCTTGTGTACTTGCCGTCGGAGGGTCAGCAGTTCGCCTGGATGTTGTCGTCCGAGCGGGCCCGCCCGCTGGAAGGGGCGCGACTAGCCGCGGCCCGGCACGCTGAGTGGAATTTGCCTGAGGGGGGCGAACTGTGGGAGATTCGTTTGCCCGAGCCTTGCCAGCGCGAGTTTCGTCTCGCCGGCACGCGCCGGACCAGCTCGCTGGGAGGCGCGAAGATCGGCTTAGCGTTTATTCCCGGCGCAAGGAACTTTGATGGCGTTGCGAACCTGCGACTGAGCGACGTCGGAAAATTTGACGTCGAGTCCCGCGAACTCCGCGCGAGCAATTCACCAACGAGTAGTGATCGTGGCCTGCGAAGCTTCCGTTACGACCAATCCGACAGCGTGCTCGTTGTGCGACCGCGGTCCACACGGACGTCGAAAGGCTCGCCCCGCTTCGCAGCGCTCGAGTTGACATCATTCGTCACGGCGGGGGGAGCCGACGATTTCCATCGAGCTGAGTTTGCCGTTGCCCCCGAGCTCGCGGCTCGGCCATTCCATTTCGCTCTGGATGCTGACTCGCGGCTCTGCTCCGTGGCGGTCAACGGCGAAGTCGTGCGCGTGCAGGGTCGGTCCGATGACATCACAGTCCCAGCGCTGCCGGCAGACTCGTGGAACCACGTCCGAGTCGAATACAAAACGACTGCCGCCAGGCAGCTCTTCCACGAGAATCGGCGGGTCATCGTCCCTCGCGCTCAGGCCGAAATCCTGAGTTTTCGCTGGCGAGTTTTCCTGTCCCCGGGTCTTCAGCCGGGCGGGCTTCCCTCGGGCCTGCGATTCGATCAGCCATTGCCGACGCTTTCGTGGGCGGAACGGCTCTTCGGTCCGCTCGGTCGGTCCAGCGCGCAGATGCGGCTCTCCTCGTTCACGCCGGATGCCTGGATCGTCGATTTGGCGGGCGCCGATCTCGAGTCGGACGCCTGGACGCCAAAAGATCGGGAACTCCCGCCTGCGGGCTGGTCGCGTTGGGACGCTTCCGCCGAAGAAATGCCCGCTGACCTTCGCCTGCCACTCTGGCACTCGGGGAAATTCCGAACTTTGTCCTGGATCGTTTGCTTGGGATGCCTGATTGCGGGGCTTGCCGCGGCGCGGTTGGCGCCTCGGGCGGCGCGGCGACTCGGACCGATTGGCGTGGCGGCAGCAGTTGCCCTCGCGCTCGCCGCGCCGTCGCCTTATGCCCTGCTGGCCGGGGCGTGCGTGTCCGGAGCGATTCTCGCAGCCCTGCTCTCTCGACCGTGGAAGAGCGGCGCGCGGACGCAGCCAACCGAAATCCGCGCACCGCGGCCCGGAAGCACAGTCAGCTTCGAGCTTCGAGCCGTCAGCATCCTGCTCGCTTTGGCGGCGCTTGGCACCGCGGCTGCATTCGCACAGGAGACGCCGCAACCTTCAGGCGATCTTTTACCGCGCGATGCGCAGTCGCTATTCAGCACGGCCCGCCGGTCGCAACCGGCAGCCGAAACCGATTTGCTCGTGGTGGTTCCCGTGCGCCTCGCGCGCTTAGTAACCGCCCGGGATTTGACGATCCCGGCCGACAACGAGCTCGTTTATGTCTTGCCCAAGGCCATCGAGGCGCTGCGCCGGAGGGCTGCGGAGACCTCACAGAACGAAGGGATCGTCCTGCTGTCGTCCGATTACGCCATTTCACTTGATGAACAGCGACCTGCGACGCTCGATGCCACTTATCGTGTCGCGGTGCTCCCCGGCACCCCCGGGACGTTGCTGTTGCGACTCGCCAACGTGACGTTGTCCGGCGCCAATGCCTGCCGCGTCGGCGGCCGTCCGTATCCCGTCCGCGCAGATGACGAAGGTTTTGTGCTCTCTCTCGATTCGCCGCCCTGGCCGGCTGATTCTGATTCGGCGCGCAGCTTTGTCTCTCGATCGAAGGAATCGCGCCGACCGATTGCGGCTGAGCGACCTGGCACAGGCGCTGTGAGTGCGCGGCCTCGAGTCTTTGAAATTCGTCTGACTTGCTTTCCGAGCGGTGGAGCCAGGCCGGGGCAATTTGAGATGCGCATCCCGGAAACCGTTCACACGACCGTTCGAATGGCGAACGCTGGTCCTTGGCAGACGGTGACCGTCGAAGCAGCCAATGGAATCGCACGTCGGCTGCGGCCGGGAGACGCGTCGACCGACGTCGGTCAAACCGACCACCTGCGACTCAAAGCGGGGCCGGTGCCTACGGAAAGCGCCAACACATCGATCGTCGCCCAGGCGGCGCAGTTCTTGCGAGTGAGTCCCGGTCTTGTCGAACTGGAGTGCCATGTCACGTATGACCGCGAGAACAGCACCCCCGCGAAGTTCACCTGGCTGGTCCCGAGTGGTGCTGCTGTTCGTACGACTGGCGACACCTACCGGGCCGCTCTGCGAACGAAAGCGGCAGAGCAAAGCGGGCACGTTGCTCCCGTCGCAACGGACGGCCAATTGGTTCCGCTGGACTTTGATTGCTCAACCGCACCGGCTGGCCCGATCACGCTGACCGCAACGTTGCTGTTGCCCATCGATCCGAACCAAAGCGCGCCCGGCGCGCCCCCCTTTAACGTGCTGTTGCCGAAATTTGACCGACCCGGCGCGGATGAGATGCAAGTCACACTCAAGTCGAATGAGGTCGGAGTTTCCGCTAGCGGAGGCTATCGAGTTACGGTGGCGACGAGCGAGCCCAACTTGTCCCACACGCCAAAGGTCGATGCGACGTTTCGCCAGGAATCCTTCGGCACGCGCAGGGAGCCTGACCTGATTTTCGATTGCCAGGGCATTTCCGCTTTACCGCTGCAACTTGCTGCGATAGCGCCGGCGCATAAAGTTCGGTTAATGACGCATGAGGCGCGGGTATCCGCCGATAGGATTCAGTGGAAGACCACGGCCGAAATCCGCACCGAGAATGCTCCAGCCTTCGTGCACGTGTTGCGCGTCGATCCGCGCCTCAAAGTCGATTCGGTCTCCGTACGAGAGGACGACGTGGAGCGCCTGGTCCGTTTCACGCAAAGTGGCGACGACGTGACGTTGTTTCTCCGAGATCGGGCCGCTGCAACGCAGGACCTGGTTCTGACCGGTCATATGCCGCTCGAGCCCGCACAGGCCGCCCAACTTCCGACTGTCAGTCTGCGAAACGCCATGGTCTCGGAACGGCACTTGACGATCACGCACGGCTCGGAGGTGGATGTCGCCGTGTCGAGCGCGGCGGGCATTGAAAGAATCAACGCCGGCAGCAGCGGATCGACATCGCTACGCCCAGCTGACGCGACGGGCGCGGCCGACATCCTCGAATACTCGCTCGCCACCACGGCTGTGATGCCCGAAGTTCGCGTGACGAGTCGGCCAGAAAAGAGCCGGATCGTGCGAACCTCGGGGGGTAAGATCCCCAACTCGCAAAGACAAAGCAGTGCTCCGCGCCCCACAACATTCAAACCGCGTGCACTCGATTTGGGGGAGCAAAAACCGCGAGTCGACGTCCTCGACATAGTCGACGTCCGACGCGACCGCAGTCTCGTCGGCTCGACCCATGTATTGCTGGAGCGATTTGTCGAACCATCGTTGCAGTTGAGCTGGCCGGCATCGATCAGTCTGCGAGGCGCGCTGCTCGATGGCAGGCCCATTCAACCGGTTGCGGGCGACGATTGGATCTCACTGGCTGTCCCCTCCGACGGCGCACCGCATCGAATCGCGCTCTACTGGGAGAGCCGAGCGGCCTCCCCGCTTTATGCTTTGGCCCATATCAGCGAGCAGCTGCCGGCGCCGGGTGACGGGCTGGTCCGCAGCATTCTCCTCTCGCTGGCGGTGCCACCGCGTTTCCGGCTCTGGGCGCCGACGCACTTCGCTTCACTCGATCCGTCAACGTTCGCCCAGCTCTGCAACTCGATCCAATCGGGTGATCGTCGTTCCCCGGGTGGGGAACTTTCTGGAGCGACCCCGGCTCTGTCGGCAGACGTTTCGGCCGACAGCAGTTTGACGGGGCGTTTGGAGGTCGCGCCAACCGAGGCA
>DASPSM010000593.1:0-3785 GCA_035623955.1 Planctomycetaceae bacterium | reverse complement strand
GTCGGCGACGACACGTCGTGTGAGCTGAAGGCGTCGACCGTCAACGGCCGCGTCATCCTCCCCGATGCCAAGAAGGGCTGGCTCAAGAGGCTGCTGAGGTCGCGGTCGGGTCACGCGACGCTGGGCAAAGGGGGCGGGACGTTGAAGATCGCCGTGGCGAACGGAGTCGTCAAGGTTCGACACGTCAAAGCCGACAGCGATTCGAGCTCGGACGACGATGACGAATCGGACGACTGAGATCGGCCCTCAGAAGGCGATCTTGAGTCACGACGCCTCGCGGAATCGCAGCGACGGTTTTTCGATTGTGACAACCGTGCTCGGGGGCACGCTGCGAGTAACGGACACGCCGGCCCCGATCACCGAATGCGCCCCGACGACCGTGTGGCCACCCAGGATCGTGGCGTTGGCGTAGATCACGACCTTCCGCTCGATGGTCGGATGGCGCTTGGTCCCGCGCACCAGGTTGCCGCTTTCGTCCTGCTCGAAACTCAGGGCTCCCAGGGTCACCCCCTGATACAGCGTCACGTGGTCGGCGATCTCGCACGTCTGACCGATCACCACTCCCGTGCCATGATCGATGAAGAAGCCCGGGCCAATGCGAGCACCGGGATGGATATCGATCCCGGTCCGTGAGTGCGCCCACTCGGTGATCATCCGCGGGACCAGCGGCACTCCAAGCCGATGGAGCTCGTGCGCCAGACGATAATGCACGATCGCCTCGAGGCCTGGATAGCAACAAACGACCTCGTCCGCATTTTGCGCGGCCGGATCGCCGTTGTAGGCGGCTTGCACGTCGGTGGCGAGCAGGCAGCGAATCCGCGGAAGTGCCAGCAAGAATTCGTGGACGATCGACTCGGTGCGAGCGAGGACGTCCGGTTCTTGGGCGTCGTCGGCGCTCGATTCGTCGGTTATGGCGGCATATTCCTGGGCTTCGTCTGCGTAAGAGAGCGTGCAGGCGATGACTTCACTTAGCCGTTCGTGCACGCTCGACAGCCGCGTCGCCACAAAGTCGACCGCGTCGCACTCGCGCAAGGTGAGCCGCTGATGGAAGCCGGGAAACAGGAGCTGCTTCAGCTCCCGCGCAATTTCGACGACGGCCTCGATCCCCGGAAGCGGATTGCGATCGAGGTGCCCGATGATTTCAAGATCGCAATAGCTGTCGAGCATCCGATCCGTCAGCACCGACAGCCGGTCGCTGTGCGCCTCTGCCACGTTGCAATCCCCTCAGACGCTTCGCCCGGAAGGGCTTTGCCCAAAAAAGGGGACAGACCCCTGACCCGTTGTGGCTGGAAAGCTGGTTTGCCCCTTCCGGTAGGGGGTCAGTCCCCGTTTTTGGGCAAAGCCCCCCGGAAGTCTCGAATTCTGATCGACTGGCGAGGCAGCGGGGATTGAGGGATTCCGACGGCGCCGGAAACGGCCCAAAAAAGGGGACAGACCCCTGACCCGTTGTGGCTGGAAAGCTGGTTTACCCTTCCGGTAGGGGGTCAGTCCCCGTTTTTGGGCAAAGCCCGGTGGGGAACAAGGCACGCCGCTTATTTTGCCGGCGGCTGCTTTGGCTCGGGGTTCTGGGAAACCTTCTCCGATTTCCCCGAGATTGCGGCCTGGTGCAAGATGCGCGTGTACTCCTGCTGCCGCACTTCCTGCTCTGGGACGCCCTGGAACAAGAAGACTCGGAGCTCTTCGTACGCGTCCAGATCGACGTGTTTGCGCGCGATCTGCTCGACTCGATCGACGACCTGCTCCCCGCGACTGGTCTCGGCGGTTGGATCGAACTGGACGCGCATGACCACACGCAGAATTTTGGGCGTTGCTTTATGCATCTTGCGTTGGCCGCCGTCGACACGCGGCGACGAGCCGGGGAACTCTGCCGCTAACGCATCCTGCAGCGGGCGGAAGGGGCCGACGTGAAGCGTCCAATACGTCCACATGCCCGCCGTGGACAGCACCCCAAGGGCAAGCAGGCCCACCACCATCCCGCGTCCCGAGATGCGTCGCTCGGACCGGCGTGAACCGACCGGCACGGCGCCCGAGTCCCAATCGCTGGCCGACCAGAAGTCGTCGCTCATCAGTTTTCCCTGCCGCTTTCGGCAGAGGCGAGGCTTGCCTCCAGAGTCGCGAGCGGCTCTGGTCCGCCCGTTTGTTGAGACCAGGCAACCCGCCCCGCCCGGTCGACCAGAAAGACGCCTTCGAGCGGCTGACGGCGCTGCTCATCGTAGCGGCCCCACGCCTGGTGCGCGCTCAAGTCGACGTCCGACAGCAAGGGGAAGGGATACGTCCCGAATTCCGCCATGTCCTTCCGATTGTCTTGGGGAAGCGCCTTGCTGATCGCCAGCACAGACACATCGGCTTTCCGCAACTGAGGCCACTCGGTCCTCAGCAGGTCGAGCGCCTGCGAACGATGCGCGCCCCGCGAACCGTCGTAGAAGGCCACAAACACCCGCTGACGTCCGAGGTACGACGACAGACGCACCAGGTGCGACGGCGAGTTTTCATCATACAACTCGAACGCCGGTGCGGGGCCCCTCACCGGTGCCGCGCTCGCCGTCGACTGGGGCGCGTAGCTCCTCGTCGCCCGGAAGACGCAAAGTCCGGCGATCACGATCGCAGCCGCTGCAAGCAGCCACAGCCGACGATCGTGCACTTTGAGCAACGGCGCTCGCGAAATCGTTGCACCCTCTCTCCCGATGGCGGCTTTGCCCAAAAACGGGGACTGACCCCCTACCGGAAGGGCAAACCCGCTTTCCGGCCACAACGGGTCAGGGGTCTGTCCCCTTTTTTGGGCAAAGCCTCCGATGGCGATCGCTCACACTCCCCGGGCCGCTTCGAGGCGCGGCTCGGCCACTCGCCCCGACTCGGTTTCCGCGACCGCCTTATTGAGGGCTTTCAGGTAGGCCCGCGCACTCGCCTCGATGATGTCGGTGCTGACGCCTTTGCCGTGGAACTTTCGCCCGCCCGAAATGACTTCGACCGAAACCTCACCCAACGCGTCCTTCCCGCTGGAGACGCTGCGGACCTGGTAATCTTCGAGCTTGGTCGTGATGCCCAGGATACGCTCCATGGCGCGAAAGACCGCATCGATCGGGCCATCGCCGGTTGCCGCATCGCGAAACGTCTCAGCACCATCGCATTGCAGCTCGAGGGTGGCGGTCGGAATGGCGCCGCTGCCAGCCGACGTGTGGAAGCTGACCAGCGTCCACTTTTCCTGCGTTGCGCCCAGGCGGTCCTCGATCAGCGCAACGATATCCGAATCGTAGATCTCCTTTTTCTTGTCGGCCAGGGCGATGAAGTCGTCGAACACGGCTTGGAACGTCACCTCGTCCAGTTCGTGCCCCAGCGACTTCACGCGGTCGCGAAATGCGTGCCGGCCGCTGTGTTTGCCCAGCACGAGATTGGTCCCGACGAAGCCGACCGACTCGGGCTTCATGATCTCGTACGTCGTGCGTTCCTGCAAAACGCCATGCTGATGGATGCCAGCCTCGTGGGCGAAGGCGTTTTGTCCGACGATCGCCTTGTTCCGCTGGATCTTCATGCCCGTGATATTCGAGACAAGATGGCTCGTCGGATAAAGC
This sequence comes from Planctomycetaceae bacterium, assembly GCA_035623955.1. Taxonomy (GTDB): domain Bacteria; phylum Planctomycetota; class Planctomycetia; order Planctomycetales; family Planctomycetaceae; genus DASPSM01. The sequence continues at coordinate 216 of DASPSM010000593.1, read as the reverse complement.
CGCGTAGTGTTGATCGCCGTGTCGCAGCCGTAGAAGTCGCCCCGCGTCTTGAGCGCCATCACAATTTCTTCGAGCGCCGCGTTGCCGGCCCGCTCGCCGATGCCGTTGATCGTGCACTCGACCTGCCGGGCGCCCCCTTCGATCGCGGCCAGACTATTGGCGACGCCCAGACCCAAATCGTCGTGGCAGTGCGCGCTCATCACCGCCTTGCCGATG
>DASPSM010000586.1:0-3091 GCA_035623955.1 Planctomycetaceae bacterium | reverse complement strand
GCCCAGGTCTCCGGCATCGAAGATTTGCGTATGCACGATTTTCGCGTGCGGAGTGACCTCCAGAACCTCTCCCGTGAATCCGAACTCCTGGCCGTTCTCGTCGCTGCGCCAGCGCCAGCGATACTTTCCGCCGACGCGCATGTCCATCTCGCAAACAGGCATCGACCAACCGGGCGGGCCCCCGCACCAACGGCGCATCAGTTCCGGTTCCATGTAGGCCCGCCACACCAGTTTGACGGGTGCATCGAAGCTGCGCTTCACCAACACTTCGGTATCTGACGGCAGACTTGCTTCCGCGGGTTTCATTTCTTTCGATCCTTTTTCTCAGCTTGTTTCAACTCAGCCAGGAGTGCGTCGAGCCGCTTGTAGTTGCCTTCCCAAATCTCCTGCACCTGTTCCAGCCAGTCGGTGACCGACTTCAGTCGCTGCGGCACCAGCTTGCAGGGCCGCAACTGGGCCACTTTGCGACGCGAAATCAGCCCCGCAGATTCCAGCACCTTCAAGTGCGAGGAGATCGTGGGTTGCGTCAGCGAGAAGTGGCCAACGAGGTCGGACACCGATGCCTCGCCGCGGGCCAGACGCACGACGATTTCGCGTCGGGTGGGATCGGCAAGAGCAGCAAAGGCTTGGTCCAGTTGTTTCATTTACATAGATTATCGTCTATATAGATTGACGTCAATATAAAGGTGGCCATTTTTCGTAACTGCTGAGAATCGGCCGCAGATTGGGTTCACTGCTGCCACTCAGCGCGGCGATGAATAGCTCGCACACGCAAAACCGGAGGGGATATCTCGCACGGCCGGATGAACGGCCATGTTTATGCAAACCAAAGAGTTTGGGCTTCGACGACTCGATTCCGACCCCTTTATTATCTGCGTTGGTCTGTTGGATAATCACAAGGTCGGCAACGAGGGCGTCGGAGTGTGGCAAGCGTTTGACAACGGGGCGACGACTGGTCAGCGCGGCCCCGAGGGCGGGGTGATCGTCCGCGACGAGGAGCACAAGTCGGGGGCGCGGGCCACGCTGGAGCGGGACTGTGGGTCCGCGCCCTGGACGGTTACCTGTGGCGTCTATGGCTGGTTTTTCCACACCCGTTTCTTGGGGTCGGAGGAAGCGGCGGAGTTCCATTCAATGCTCAATGGGTTGGCGGCGATCCTCGATCACATCCCGAGTGCCGATGACCCGGAGGCCGACTCCAAGGTGAGTGTGGTATGCGAGGCCATCGAGCGGTTCGTCGCCCGCTTCCCTTGAGCAAGACATGCCGAATTAGGTCCTGCACGTGGCCCGGTGGGCATGTATCTCGAAGTCCATAGCTTCTCAGGCCCACCGAGCAGGAGAGCCGGGCGTTAAGTCCCGGTTTCAGAGTTCGAGGAGGTAACGAAGATTTCCGAGCTGCGGATTCCGCCGAGAAAGTTCAATAGCCGTCCTGTCGTCCCGACAGCTTGGGCGAGACGACGAAGACAGTCGCGGCCACAAGCGGGGCAGCAAGCCGTCTCTCAAAAAAGTGCTGTGTCCCCCAGTCTCGTTCGGGGTTACACGGCCGGCCTGAGGCCCGGGGCGGGGATTGGCCCTTGCCATCGTTCGGGGCCGTCCGTCAATCTTACGGGGACCGTTCGCGCACCGATGCTCTTGCTGTTAGGACTCCTCATGCACCGTCTCACCGTGCTCGTCGCCTGCTTGAGCTTATCTGGGGCTCCGACAATCGGGTTCGCCGAAGGCAAACAGCCGATGACCGTGGAAGACCTGTTCGCCTTCAAGCGGGTGGCCGACCCGCAAGTCAGCCCCGACGGCAAGCTGGCCGCCTACGCCGTTACCAGCGTCGACCTGGCCGCCAACAAGACCTCGTCGGCCATCTGGGTGGCCTCGACCGAAAAGGGCGAGCCGCGCCAGCTAACCAACGTCCCCGGCAAAAAGGACCGCAACCCGCGCTGGAGCCCGGATGGCAAAAAGATCCTTTTCGAGTCGAACCGCTCGGGCGAAACGCAGCTCTGGGTCATCGACCTGTCTGGCGGCGAGGCGAAGCAGCTCACCACGATCAGCACGGGCGCGGAGAGCGCCGTCTGGTCGCCCGATGGCAAGCAGATCGCCTTCGTATCGGCCATCTACCCGGAGTTCTCCGAGAAGCCGTTCAAGGAAAGCGACGCCGCCAACAAGAAGCGGAAGGAGGAGATCGAGAAGAACCCGGTCAAGGCCAAGGTGTTCACCAAGCTCTTCTACCGCCATTGGGACTCGTACGTCGAGGACAAGCGGCAACACCTGTTCGTCGTGTCCGCGGACGGCGGCGATCCGAAGGACGTGACACCCGGCGACCGCGATTCCTACCCGACCTCGACGACGTTCGCGACGGGCGAGAATTTCACCTTCAGCCCGGACAGCAAGTACCTGATCTTCACGGCCGTCCCGGCCACCGACGAGGCGTGGAACACGAACTACTCGATTTGCCGCGTGCCGGTGGCGGGCGGCAGCAAGGACTGGCAGTGTCTGACGAGTGATAACAAGGCGGCCAGCAGCGGCCCGCTGTTCTCGGCCGATGGCACGCAACTCGTTTACCGGGCGCAGAAGCGGCCGGGTTACGAGGCCGACCGCTGGGAGCTGATGCTGGTCGAGACCGATCCGAGCGGCAGCTTCAAGGGCAAGCCGCGGAGCATCACGCCGGACTTCGACGGCGGCGTGCAAGACTTCGTCTGGGCCGGCGGTGACCGCCTTTACTTCACCGCGGACGCCGACGGCTCGCGGCCGATCTTCACCGTGAACACGCGCGGCGAGGTCCGCCGCGGAGATGCCGCTGGCATGCAAGAGTCACTGTCGACCAGCCGCGACGGCAGCGTGCTCGTCTACTCCGGCGCGGCGCTGGACCGGCCGCCGGAGGTCTTCGTCACGTCCGACCCGGCCGGCACCGTCACCCGCAACATCAGCGAGGCGAACAAGGAGCTGCTCGCCAGGCTCGACCTGCCCCGGCCGGAAAGCGTGAAGGTCAAGGTCGAGGGGGGCGACATGCAAATGTGGGTGCTGAAGCCGCCGGGCTTCGACCCGTCCAAGAAGTGGCCGCTGGCCTACCTGGTTCACGGCGGCCCGCAGGGAGCTTGGGAAG
>DASPSM010000576.1:0-7024 GCA_035623955.1 Planctomycetaceae bacterium | reverse complement strand
GAAGCACCGTGGGGCTTACGCCCCACGCTCGCCAGGGCCCCACTCGCCTGGCCGCCGGTTTACGGAACACCCCGGCGAGCGGCCAGCGTCAGCTGGCCGGTGCTTCTCCGAGCTGCCCAAGAGCTAGCTCGACGAGGCGCGCGAGTATCGTGACTGAGAAGAAAGGCGAAGCACCGTGGGGCTTACGCCCCACGCTCGCCAGGGTCCCACTCGCCTGGCCGCCGAAACGAGCACATGTACCACCGCCGCGACGACGAGCGACGCTCGGAGCGACTCGTCAAGAGGATCGCGGAGGGAAGTCGGCTAACAGCTTCATGAGTTCCGAGTGCTCCACCGGCTTGACCAGATGTCCGTCAAAACCGGCGTCGTCCGATTTGCGGCGGTCCTCGTCCTGCCCCCACCCCGTCAAGGCCACGAGCACGACGCTCTTTCCCCACGGCTGTTCGCGGATGCGGCGGCAGGCGTCATAGCCGTTGAGTTTCGGCAGGCCGATGTCGAGCAAGACCACATCCGGACGAAATGTGCCCGCAGCTTCGACCGCTTCCAGTCCGTCGTGAGCCAGATGAGTTTCGTGCCCCATGATCTTGAGCAACATGGCGAGCGTGGTTGCTGAATCCAGATTGTCGTCCACAACGAGAATGCGGCGAGATGCGATCGTCCGCGGTTGGCTCATTGCCGGAGCCGCGGGCGGCTGCGTCGTCGATTCGGCCGAAATGGGCAGACGCACAATAAATTCAGCGCCCTGACCGAGACCCTCGCTGGTGGCTTCCACGCTGCCGCCGTGCAATTCCACGATGCTCTTGACGAGCATCAGGCCGATTCCCAGGCCTCCCCTGGTCCGCTCCAACGACGTATCGACCTGCGTGAACATCTCGAAGATGCGGCTGAGTTGATCGGCGGCCAGGCCCACGCCGTTGTCCCGCACTCGAATGACGGCGTGGTCATCTTCCCGAAAGGCGGAGAGCCCAATGCGGCCCCCGCGATCCGTGAACTTGCAGGCGTTATTCAACAGGTTGCTGATGACTTGAGCGAGCCGAGTCGGGTCGCCGTTCAGGAAAACCGGCTGCGACGGAGGTTGGACGGTCAATTCATGGCCCGAGCTCTCGGAAAGGGATCGGACGGATTCGATGGCGTGGTTCAGCACGGAGGCAAGTTCGACTCGCTCTTGGCGGAGCTCGATTTTGCCCAGACTGATGCGGCTGACGTCGAGTAAATCGTCAATCAACCGCACCATCTGCCCGATCTGGCGGTCCATGACGGAGCGGGCCTGTTCGATGGCTTCCGCGTTGCCCCCCGCAAGCTTGAGCAGTTCCAACGAGTTTTGGACGGGAGCGAGGGGGTTTCGCAGCTCGTGGGCCAGCGTCGCCAGGAATTGGTCCTTGTGACGGTCGGCCTCACGCAGGGCTTGTTGGGCGCGTTTCTGCTCGGTGATATCCCTGGCGATCTTCGACGCGCCAACGACTCGCCCCGATTCGTCCCGGATCGGTGAAACCGTCAGGGAAATGGGGATTAACGTGCCATCGTTGCGCCTCCGCACCGTTTCAAAATGGTCGACGCGCTGACCGGAACGGAGGCGGCGAATGATTTCGTCCTCTTCTTCGGCCCGGTCAGGGGGGATGATGAGCGAGATGTGCTGGCCCACCGCTTGAGCGCTCGTGTAACCGAACAGCCGCTCGGCCGCCTGGTTCCAGCTTTGGATGATCCCGTCCAATGACTTGCTGACGATGGCGTCCTCGGACGACTCCACAATCGCCGCCAGAAAACGGGCCTCTGCCAGCCGCTCGGCGACCTGCTTTTCCAATCGGCGTCGCTCGGAAACATCCCGAAAAATCAGGACGCACCCGATGACGCGCCCATTCGCATCGCGGATCGGGGCCGCGCTGTCATCGATCGGGCGATTTGTGCCGTCCCTGGCAATCAGGACGCTGTGGTTGGCCAGGCCGACGACAACCCCTTCGCGCAAGGCGCGTGTTGCCGGGTTCTCGACGGCGTTTTGCGTCTGTTCGTTGACGATCTGGAAGACCGCGTCGAGCGGCTGGCCCACCGCGTCCTTGAGAGTCCAGCCGGTCAGCGTTTGGGCGACACCGTTGAGCGACGTGATCCGGCCGCCCATGTCGGTGGCGATCACCGCATCGCCCATGCTGGCCAGCGTGACCCGCAGGCGTTCTCGTTCTTCGGCCAGGGTCATCGCCGCCTGATGGCGTTCGGCGATGTGCCTTTGGCTGCTGTAAAAGACGATCACGAGCAGGACCGCTCCCATCGATGCGGTGAGCAGGCCCGACACGACGGCTGTGAGGTAACTCGATTTCGACTCGGCGGCACGCTCGACGAGCAGCCCTTCCTCCTCTTGCCGCATCGCGGCGATCCGTCTGCGCAGCTCGTCCATCATCACCTGGCCGACGTCGCTTTTGACGATCGTCAGAGCGGCGGGGCGGTCGCCGGCTTTCGTCAAGGCGACCGTCCGCCTCAATTCGTCGATTTTGGAAGTGATCGTGGTCGCCATTTCGGCAAGGCGAGCCTGTTGGTCAGGATTGTCGGACGTGAGTTCCTTGAGATGGGTGAGGATGCCATCCACTCTTTGCAGGGCGTCGTCGTGGGGCTGCAAGTACTTCGCGTTTTCGGTGAGCAGGTAGCCACGCTGTCCCGTCTCGGCGTCCTTCAGCGTCGACGACAGGGCCTCCAGCTCCCCGATGACTTCGTGCGTGTGAGCGACCAACCGCTCATTCTCGGACAGACGGTTGAGGTTGACATATCCCGCAACCCCGCCCGCGAGCAGCACGGCCAGCGTGATTCCGAAGCCGACAGAGGCGACAGTGCTGGCTGTCGTTTTCGGTCGCAAAGCCGGTGGCATCGCTGTTAAGCCTTGTCCCAGTAGGATCCTTTCTCGACCCGGAGGCAGGCGATCCTATTAGACCAACAGAACCTTCCGGGAAAAGGAAGTCGACGAGCCGCAAAGGCGCGAGAGAATTTTTTCCACTTTGTTTCCATGCCCATGGAAAGCTGGTCTTGACCGGACGAGCGTCCCCCGGCATAATTATGTTATAGAAATAATTTGTCAGGACGGCCAGCCAGCGGACGGTCCCGCATGATTCAACCCTCACCCCCCTTCGAGCCGGGGCGGCCCCATTCGTTCGCCGACTATTTGATCTCGATCGGTTTCCCGCCCGACGTCGCCCGGGTGACGACCCCCGCCGAGTATTGCGAAGAGCGCGAGCGCGCCTGGGAAAGACTCTACCGGCAGATCATGGGCCAGATGCCGGCTCCTCCCGATCGCAAATTTGCCACCGAAATCGTCGCGCGGGCGATCAAGCTCAATCTCGAGCCTCCCGAGCGGTATCGCCTGTTGGACGAAATCGACCTCGGCCTCGAGTCGGACGAAGACCGCTTCCCCTTCCTCTCCTCCGCCCAGTTGAACTCGGGTCAGTACGAGACGCGCTATCTGATCCCGGGAATTCTCGCGGCCGGCCAGCTCGGCGGCATCTTCGGAGCGTTCAAGACGCTCAAGACGTCGCTGACGGCCGATCTGTTGATCTCGCTGGCCAGCGGCACGCCCTTCCTCGGGCAGTTTGCCGTCGCCCAGCCGGGCAAGGTCCTGTTTCTTTCCGGCGAATCGGGCCTGGCCGCGCTGCAATCGCTTGCCCGGCGGATCTGCGCGGCGCGCTTGCTGGCTCTCGACGAGCTCAAGAATTTCGAGCTCTGTCCGCGCCTTCCCCGCCTCGACAACGGCGCCGACATGCGGTCGTTGCGGCGGATCATCACCAACAAGAAGCCAGTCTGCGTCGCGATCGATCCCGCCTACCTGTCGATCCGCGGCTACGACGCTCGCAACCTGTTCGCGATGGGCGCGCTGCTTCGCCCGCTGGCGGAGATCGGCGATTCGACCGGCTGCACGATCCTGGTCGTCCACCACTGCAAGCGCTCCAAATACAGCAGTGGGGACCCCGCGACGCTCGACGACGTCGCTTGGAGCGGGTTCGCGGAATTCGCCGCCCAGTGGCTGCTGCTCTCCCGCCGGCGGCGATTCGACCCAGAGGCCGGCCGCCACGAGCTGTGGTTCGGCGCAGGCGGACGTGCCGGGCACCACGGCTTGTGGGCCCTGGACGCGAGCGAAGGAGTCCCCGGCCGGCCGGCCCGGCGCGGGTGGAGAACGACGATCCGCTCGGTCTCGATGGCCGAAGCGCAATCGGACGAGCGGCGGTTTGAGGCCAGTGAGGACAGGCGAGCCCGCCACGCGGCCGTCACAAACGAACGCCATCGGAAGCGAGTGCTTGATTTCCTGGCCAAGAAGCCCGAGGGAGAAACGCTTCGCTACCTGCGACACGCGCTTTCGCTGAGCGCGGAGCGCGCTAACCTCGTGCTGGCTTCGCTCGTGGAAAGTGGTCTCGTCGTCGCCACGGAGATCGTCAAACGCGAACGTCGTGAATGCGGCTACCGGCTATCCGGTGGGAATGACATTCCCGCCGGGAACAAAACTTGATTCCCGGCGGGGTGGGAACGTCTTTTGATAGAGGGGAGGACGCGTTCCCACCAGCAACGCGAGACGATTGGGTGGCTTTCACCACACTGAGTTCGGTAGGGCACGCTGCGCCAGCCGTGTCGTTGTTATCTGGAAAACTAGGCGACTATGGTAAGATTCAATTTAAGATGCCCGAATCGGGCGATTGAGCCGAGCTTCAGGCACTCCGCAGACGATTTTTTACTGAGTTGCCAGCGTTCGTGGTTGTCAAAGACGAGGCCCGCGTCATGATCAACTCCGTCAACTCGTCAGCAAAAGGCAACGGGCGCAAGCCCCGGCTCATCGTCAAAGTTCCGGGCGTCTGCGGTGGTCGCGCTACGATTGCCGGCAGCAGAATGCCCGTCTGGGGGCTTGAAGTTGCGCGACGCGCCGGCTGCTCGAATCAACGCATTCTCCAAATGTATCCCTCCATCTCTAAAGCCCAATTGCTTGCGGCATGGAGGTGGGTGAAATCCCACAAGACGGAAATCGACCACGATATTGCGGAGAACGAAAAGGCGTAGCCGATGCCGGGCCGGCTTCTCGCTGACGTGCACTTCGACGTGGACGCCGTGAAGAGACTTCGGGCCATCGGCTACCGCGTCGAAGAGGCCCGCGTGTTCAAGGGCCGCAAGCACCGAAATCGGATGTCGGACAAGAAGCTTCTGGAATATGCGCTAGAAAGGCGTATGCCGATTCTGACCGACAATAGAGCGGACTTTTACAGGCTTCATCGGGAAATGCCGTGGCACGAGGGTATCGTCGCGTGCCCTCGCTATAACGATCCGGTTGAAAAGGCGAACCGAATCCACAAGTTGCTCCGTCGGAGAAAGCACAAGAACGGAAGGTTCACCGGCGAATGGATGCGTCTGCGCTCGCAGCACGACTAGCGCCGGGTGTCTGGGGTCGGCGTCTTTGCCGCCCCCAGCGCGTCAACACCTGGGGGCGAGCCTGACGGCTCGACCCCAGCCACCCCGAGCTTCGTACGCCGCAACGACTAGCGCCGCGCGAGCTTCTTCAGCACTTCAACGCCCCGCTCGAGTGTCCGACGCTCGGCGGCGTATGAGATGCGAAAATGCGTGTCGCGGCTGCTGAAGACGTTGCCCGGAATCACCAGCAGGTTGTTGCGGATCGCCTCGGCGACGAATTCGCTCGCGGTTGCAGCGCCCGTCTTTCCCAGAGAGGGGGCCTTCGCGAAGAGGTAAAAGGCTCCGTCCGCGGGCGCGAATTCGTAGAGGCCGGACAGTTCTCCGACCATGAAGTCGCGATTGCCGCGGTACTCGGTGACCCAGTCGGATGTATCGACGTCGCACGCCACGACTCCCGCCCATTGCACGGGCTGCGGCGCGCAGACGAAGGTGAACTGCTGCAGCTTGATCATCTGCTGGATGACCTCGGCCGGCCCGTGCGCGTAGCCGAGCCGCCAGCCGGTCATCGAGTGCGACTTGCTGAACCCGTCGATCACGATCGTCCGGTCGTTGAATCGGGCCGGGCTGACGAAGGGCCGGTCGAAACAGAAGGTCCGATAAATCTCGTCGCTGATGAGGGCGACGTCGTGCTCGGCCGCCAGCTCGGCGAGGCCCCGCAGATCTTCCTCCGAGAGCATCGTTCCAGTGGGGTTTCCCGGGCTGTTGCAGACGATGACCTTGGTCCGCTCGCTCAGCGCGGCGCGGACTTTGTCGAGGTCGATGCGAAAGTCGGGATAAGTGTCGATGGCGACCGGCGTGCCGCCAGCGAGCGTGGCGAGATGCTTGTAGATCACGAAATAGGGATCGAAGAACAGCACCTCGTCACCCGGGTTGACGAGCACTGAAAGGGCCAGCAGCAACCCGCCGCTGGTGCCGCTGGTGACGAACAGCGAGCGGTCGGCGTGTCCGTATTCGGCGTCGACCCGCTCTTGCAGTTTGCGCACGAGCGGGGCGATGCCCTGCGTCTGGCAGTAAGCGTTGCGCCCCTCGTCCACCGCCTTCTCGAGGGCGTCCTTGACCGGCTGCGGCGTGTCGAAATGGGGCTGCCCGATGCTGAGGTTGATCGGGTCCTTCATCGTCGCCGCCAGATCGAACACCTTCCGGATGCCGGAGACGTCGATCCGCTGCATCCGGTCGGCGACCCAGGTTCGGTGGCCAGCGCTGGCTCGGGTCTGCCCCATTCTCAGTCTGCCATCAGTCTTAATCTGCCATCAGGCGGGCGACGGTCGGCTCAATCGAGCTAGCCCAGATTTCGTACCCGCGCGGACTCAAGTGCAGGTAATCGTGCATGATGTCCTTGGTGAGCGTGCCGTCTTCCTTCAGGAAATTTTTGCCGATGTCGAGGTAGAACACGTTTTTCCCGTCGGCCAGTTTGGCGATCCGTTCGTTGGCCGCCTCGTTCACCTTGCGCAGGTGATTGTCCGGGCTCGGCCCTCGGGGAAAGATCGCCAGCACGAGGACTTTTGTCGCCGGCAGGCCCGATCGCAGTTTCTCGACGATGGACCGAACGCCCGCGGCGATTTGTTCGGGCTTGTCGCCGCCGGAATTATTCGTGCCGATC
>DASPSM010000557.1:0-5544 GCA_035623955.1 Planctomycetaceae bacterium | reverse complement strand
CAATCTCTCGCTGAAACTGTCGGCCCTCTACAGCCAGTTCCGTCCGATCGACGCGGCCGGCACGTCGGAACATGTCAAGCGACGTCTGCGCCCCTTGTTGCGTGCCGCGCGTAAGCACGACGCGTACATCCACGTCGACATGGAGCAGTACGCCTACAAGGATCTCACCTTCGAGATCTTCAAAGAGATCCTGATGGAGGACGAGTTCCGCGATTTTCCCGACGTCGGCATCGTCGTGCAGGCCTATCTCCCCGAGGCCCAGAAGGACACCGAGGCACTCCTGGATTGGGCGGCCGCCCGCGGGACGCCGATCTGGGTGCGGCTGGTGAAAGGGGCCTATTGGGACTACGAGACGATCATGGCCCAGGCGCGCGGCTGGCCCATTCCCGTGTATCAGCAAAAGTGGGAATCCGACGCGAACTTCGAGCGGCTCACGCGATTCCTGATGAAGAATCATCGCTGGCTGCGGCCGGCGCTGGGCAGCCACAATTTGCGGAGCCTCTCGCACGGCATCGCCTGCGCGAAGCATCTCAGCGTGCCCGAGGGGGCCTACGAGCTGCAAATGCTCTACGGCATGGGGGGCGATCAGGCGCAGCTCCTGGCCGATCGAGGCCAGCGCGTCCGCATCTATACACCGTTCGGCGAGCTGATTCCCGGCATGGCGTATCTTGTCCGTCGGCTGCTCGAGAACACGTCCAATGATTCGTTCCTGCGACAAAGCTTCACCGAACAGGTTTCGATCGAGGATCTGCTGATGAAACCGACCGACGTCGCCGCTCGACACGTCTCGCCAGCTCGCTCGGCGGCCCGCGTGCCGTCAGAGCCCGTCCCGACCTTCACCAACGAGCCCCCCACCGACTTCAGCCGGGCCGAGGCGCGACGAGCGATGGAACGCGCAGTGAAGGAAGTCTTCGAGCGATTCGGTAACGATTATCCGCTGGTCATCAACGGCCGAGCGATCGAAACGACCGCAAAGATCAAATCGATCAACCCGTCGCACAAATCGCAGGTTGTCGGCATGGTCTCGTCAGCGACCGCTGAAGATGCCGCGCTGGCCATCGATGCGGCCCGCCGCGCCTTTAAGCAATGGTCGCGGACAGAACCCAGCCACCGGGCCGAATATCTCGAGCTGGCCGCGGCAATGATGCGCAACCAGCGGTTCGAGCTGGCCGCGTGGGAGGTCCACGAGTGCGGCAAACCGTGGATCGAGGCCGATGCCGACGTGGCCGAGGCGATCGACTTCTGCATGTATTACGCCGAGCAGGCTCGCCGTTTGATGGCGGGGCAGCGCTGCGATGTGCCGGGCGAGGAGAACGACTATTTCTATCGTCCCCGTGGCGTGGCGGTGGTGATCGCTCCGTGGAATTTCCCGCTGGCCATTCTGACCGGCATGACGACGGCCGCGCTCGTCACCGGGAACACGGTGATCATGAAGCCGGCCGAGCAGTCGTCGGTCGTGGGCTACAAGTTGATGGAGATCCTGCAAAACGTCGGCATTCCCGACGGCGTCGTCAATTACTTGCCGGGCGTTGGCGAAGAGGTGGGGCCCGAGCTGGTTGGCAGCCCGGATGTCAACCTGATTGCCTTCACCGGTTCGCGTCCGGTGGGCCTGGCGATCAACCACGAAGCGTCGAAGCCCGACGACCGGCAGGAATTCGTCAAGCACGTGATCGCCGAAATGGGGGGCAAGAACGCGATCATCGTGGATGACGACGCCGATCTCGATGAAGCCGTACTCGGTGTGACATACAGCGCCTTCGGCTATGCAGGCCAAAAGTGCTCGGCCTGCTCTCGGTGTATCGTTCTCGAGTCCGTTTACGACGCCTTCGTGGAAAAACTCGCTCACGCCACTCAGGCGCTCAAGGTCGGTCCCGCCGAGCTGCCCGATACGACGATCGGTCCGGTCATCGACGAAGACGCGTTCAAGCGAATCAACGAGTACATCAAGCTCGGCAAGGACTCCTTTCCGCTCGTCGCGGCCGGACCGGTCAAAACGCAGGCCAGCGACGGTTATTACATCGGCCCGCACGTGTTTGGCGACGTCGATCCCGCGTCGCGGCTGGCGCGCGAAGAGATCTTCGGCCCGGTGCTGGCCGTCATCAAGGTGAAGGACATGGACGAAGCCTTCGACGTGGCGAACGATTCGGCCTACGCGCTCACGGGCGGAATGTTCAGCCGCAGCCCGGCCAACCTCAAGCGGGCCCGCGTGGAACTGCAGGCCGGCAACGTCTATTTAAACCGCGGCATCACCGGGGCCCTCGTCGAACGCCAGCCCTTCGGCGGCTTCAAACTCTCCGGCATCGGCACAAAAGCCGGCGGCCCCGACTATTTGCTGCAGTTCGTGATTCCGGTCAACGTCACCGAGAACACCTTCCGCCGGGGCTTCGCGCCGCCCTCCGACGAAAACTAGCCGAGCGGGTGGTGTAAACCGCCCGAGTATCGGGCGGCGCGGCTACGAATCAGGGTGAATTGCTCCAACTCCTGGTGTCCGGACAACCGAAAATAGCCCAGCGATTCATCGCTGGGTAAGAGTACCCTATTCTTTTCTTTAATCGAAAAGTCCCGTCAGGGACGACAGACGCTTTGTCACAGGAAGCACTCGCGCCGAGTCAACTCAGAGAGCATCCCCATGCACTCCTATGTAAGTTGTCTCATGCATGTCGTCTTCTCGACAAAGGATCGGCGCCGGTTGATCACGCCCGCGATGCAATCGAAGCTTTGGCTGTACTTGGGCGGCATTGCTCGCAACAACAAGATGAAAGCGCTCCAGGTGGGTGGGATCGAGGATCATGTCCACATCCTCTTGTCACTGCCGGCAACGCTTGACGTCGCCAAAGCCGTGCAGTTGCTCAAGGGGAATTCGTCCAAGTGGATCCACGAGACATTTGCCGACGAACGCGAATTCGAATGGCAGAAAGGGTATGGCGCGTTCAGCATCGGCATCTCGGGAGTCGTCGAGACAATTGCCTACATCGAAAACCAGGCCGAGCATCATCGACGCGTCACCTTCGAGGAGGAATTGGCGGCAATCCTGCGAAAGCACGGGCTCGAATTTCAGCCGGGCATGCTCGATTGAAGCTTCGCCGGCGTGTCGCCCCGCTGGGCCTTAAAGAAATAGATGAAAGGGGGGTGAGGCGAACCTCGCTTACCCAGCGATAAATCGCTGGGCTATTTTCGGTCGCCCTCTCCGAGGGCTACCGAGGCAAACATCCCCCAGTCTCGCAATGAATTACCGGAACGCCTCAAACAAGTTGTCCGGGCCACCCGCCGCTGCGCCAATCCCAATCATCCCTCGACCGGAATCTGAATCTCCGTCACATAGTTCTTCGGATTGCCCCGGAAGATCATGCCCGGGCCCTTGAAGTACACCTCGCGCGTCGGGAGCACGACTTTGTAGTTTTTGTCCTTGATCCATTTGAGGACCTTGGCGTACGAGCGGCCCATCTGGTCGTAGGGGCCTTTGTGGACGAGCGTCACGCAGCGGACGGCGGGCAGCTCGCGCACCGCCGCCCCCTCGACCGATTTGCGTTGTCGGATCGGCATGCAGGCCTCAAAGTCGGCGTCGTCTTCGCGGTATTCCGCGTCGTAATGCAAGAGCAGGGGCTTGCCGCAAATCAGCCGGCCGAAGCCCCTGCCCAATTGCGCGAAGCCCTTGCCGCAGTCGCTGTAACGGCCCTTCATGCGGATTCCCGCGACGAGCACCGCTTCCAGGCTCTTTTCCTGCACGCCTTCCGAGATTTCCGCCATGGCCTCACCTTGCCTTTCTTCGGAGATGAACTGGTCGAGAGAGCGCACGGTTCTTTGCAAACGCTTGATCTGCTCTTTGATCTGCTGTCGTTGCCGCTCGAGCAGCGCCAGGAGGTCGGCCTCGTCTTCGCGGCCCAATAGCTCTTTGATGTCGCCGATCGAGAATTCGAGGCCGCGGAGGTACGCGATCACGCGAGCCGTCTCGAGCTGATTTTCCCGGTAATAGCGGTAGCCGGTGTCGGGATCGACGAAGGCGGGAATTAACAGGCCTTCTTCGTGATAAAAGCGCAGCGTCTTCACCGTCAGGCCGCTGAGCTTTGAGAATTCGCCGATGCTAAACATGCTTTTTGCCACTCCGACAAGCACCTGCCGTCTTACGACATTCTGCACGCGCGTCGTAAGTCCTTTAGAGCGGCGCGGGCTGCACCGCTCGATTGTGGAATGATTGCCGCGTTCAGTTTCCCAAGCCGACGACTTGTCGTCGGTTCTTCCTGCGCGCGGCGGATCCGACGGCAAGCCGTCGGCTTGGGAAAAGTGTGGCGCAACTCAAATTCCATGACGAAACGTTCAAGCGGTGTCGAATCAACGGCTTGCGCCCGTAGTGCAAAACGTTGTCACAGCGGTTCGCTGTGCGAGCGTGCGGATCATCGTAAGACCTCCCCTTAGGGGAGAGTCAACCGGCGATTTTTGAGTTCGTCCGCTGCGATGAAATCTGCTGGAGCCGACTACGTTGAGGTAGTTTCCCGACGGGCCGGCGCGTTAGAATGTTTTTCGCACCGCTGACGTTTCCTGCCTGAACTACCCGCCTGAATCTGCCTTCCTGCACGGCCCGCCTGAGACCCGCGCGATGCCCCCGGCTATCGTTCGCCTCACGTTTGCTGTCTTGCTCACTGGATGCCTGTTGACGCTCGCGCCGCGCGTCGGCCGCTGCGGCGACAGCCAGTCGGCCGAGGTCACTGCGAAAGACAAAGAGCATTGGGCGTTTCAGAAGGTGCGACGGCCTGGGGTGCCGGGTACTCGCAGCGCCGGCCGCGCTCAAACCCCCATCGACGCCTTTCTGCTCGCGCAATTAGAGGCGAGCGGTTTGAGCTTTTCTCCTCCGGCCGATCGCACGACGCTCCTCAGGCGGGCCTTCCTCGATTTGCACGGAGTGCAGCCGTCGCCGGAGGAACTCGCCCAGTTTTTGGCCGACGCGTCGCCCGACGCGTTTGCCCGCCAGGTCGATCGCCTCCTGGCATCTCCCCGCTTTGGTGAGCGCTGGGGCCGGCACTGGCTCGACGTGGTCGGCTACGCCGACACCGTCGGCTTCGACAGCGACGCCAACGGCATCTTCGTCAGCGAAGGGAAGTGGAAGTATCGCGATTATGTGGTTCGGTCGTTCAACGCGGACAAGCCCTACGATCGCTTCCTCACCCAGCAGCTTGCCGGCGACGAGTTGGTCGATTGGCGGCATGCAGCCTGCTTTACCGACGAAATTCGTGAGGACCTGATCGCCACCGGTTACTTGCGCACGGCCCGCGATCAGACGCACGAGCCGGAGAGCAACATCCCGCTCAACTATTACGGAGTGCTTCACGACACGGTCGAGATGGTGGGGAACAGCCTGTTTGCCCTGACTGTCAACTGCGCCCGCTGCCATTCGCACAAGTTCGATCCGATCCCGCAGCAGGACTATTACCGGCTGATGGCCCTCTTCACTCCGGCCTACAACCCGGAGAATTGGAAGCCCGTCTATCCGTGGAAGCCCGAAATTCGCGACCGCGCTCTGCCCGACGCGTCGGTTGCCGAGCTCACTCA
>DASPSM010000541.1:0-8776 GCA_035623955.1 Planctomycetaceae bacterium | reverse complement strand
ACTCTTCCGCGAGGAGGCGGCGGCGAGCGTCCTGGACGACTTCGAGCGGCGGGAGCGTCCCTCGCACACACAAAAGCCCGGTCTCCTCGAAGACTTCTCTCGCAGCGGCCTGAATCGCGCGGGCCTGCTGTTGATTTGGCGCATTGGCGACGCGGCTGGCGCTCTCGCCCTCGTGCACTCGGCCGCCGGGGAAGACATGATGCCCGCCCATAAAGCGCAGCGCGGCATTCCGCCGCGCCAGCAAGACCTCGGGCTCGCCGTCGCCCCGCACGAGGACGCAGGTGGCCGCTGGTTTTGGTTCGACGGGCATCGGTCTAAGGCCTGTTCCCCTAAGCTAACGGATCGCTAGTGAAATTCTAACGGCGACGGGGCCCGTCGGGTGAGACCTGAGCCTGTCTCAGTCAACGCCGACTGCGTTTCAGCGCGGCGATTAGCGTTCGGCCCTGAGGTTGTCGTGGCCCGCGCGCCGGGTTGCCGCTTCGGCCGCTTGTCGAGCGCGGCGGCCTTCGGCGAGATAGCGGTCGCGCTCGGCCTCGTCGTCCGGCGAGAGGTGGCCGCGGGCACGCGCCGTCAATCGCCTGGCAAGCAATTCGAAATCTCCGGCCGACTTGGCCAGACGCTCGGCATTGTCGGGCCAGAGCCGCGTGCGTTCCAAGAGGGCCTCGTACGATGTCCGGAAGTCACCGGCAAGCGAAGAGTAATAAGCCACCTTGTCACAGCATCTGCTGAGGATCGCGCGCCCCGCGATGTCGGACGGTTCTCGCGCGAAGCACCGTTTTTGGATTGCCATCGACTCCCGGAACGCGGCCAAAGCCTGATCACGCTGGCCCAAGCCCCAGCGCGCTTTGGCGATCCGTTCCCAGGCGTCCCTGAGCGAGTCTTCGCGGCCAACGACCTCGGGCGACGAGCGAATCCATTTTTCTATCGTGGCTCGTGCCAGTTCCGCTTGTTCGAGGGCCAAGGCCGGCTGTTCGAGCTGGTTCAAGAGCGCGGAACAGTGCATCGACGTATAGGCCAGGGTGAAAAGAAAGGCCGGGTCCCGAGGCGGATAAACCGCCAGTTTTGCGCAAAGGTCGGCAGCCTGTTGGGCCAGTCGCCGGGCAGCGGCGGACTGCTGTGCCTCCCGCAGCAGCTGGCCGACCGAAAGCAGCACTCTCGCGTGCTCGAGCGCAAACCCGGGATCGACTCGTTCCGTGTCGAGCGGCGGCGTGAGAGTCGCGACAAAATCATTCGAGATTTGTGTTGCCTTTGCCGTTTGACGCGCGTTGACGTGGCATAACGCAAGGTAGCAGTAATCTTCCAGGAGCAGTCCCTGAAGCCACGCCTCTTCAGGGGCCTGCTTGGAGAGCGCGCCGAGACGCTGGCCAACCCGTTCAAGGAGCGGCACCGCCCGCAGGTAGTAAGGATCGCTCGCTTGTCCTTGGATCAGGCGGGAACCCGAAATCGCCAACGAGATGATTGACAAGAGATCGTCGGGATTCTTGTTTGCCAGAAAGTCGTACTGCTCGTACGACTCGCGCCAGAGCGACGACGCTTCCTCCCTGGTGCGATGTTGTGCGTAGATTTCGCCCAGCAGAAAACACGTCAGAGCCAGTCGTTTTCTCAGAACTCGGTCACCAGGGTTCTGGCGAATGGTTCGCTGCAACTCGGCTCGCTCGTCCTCCAGAACATGCGCGCTCTCGCTTCGATACCACTCTCGCGCGATCGCGTCCGTCATTCCGTGGCGACTGCTCCAGATTTTATGCATGAATTCCAGATTGTCAGGCTGTTCCTCGGCGAGCTTTTCCCAGACGGCATGCGCCCGTAGCAGCCTTTGGAGGTATGTTGAGATGCCCCCCCCGCGCTGCCACGAGTAAGTTGTGGCCAGCCAATCCCGGCAAGCCGGATCGCCCGCAAGTTGGCTTGGAACGTGTTCCCAAAGCTCCTGCGCTTGCTGCAAGCTCGCGTCGCTCTCGGCAAGCTGTCCCCGAGCCCCATAGAGGCTGCCCAAGCAGCCGTAGATCTTCGTCAGCCCGATTCGCAGCGCGATTTCGCCGGGATTCTTCTGCAGGAGGTGCTTCCAATGCACTTCCGCCTTCAACAACGAGTCAATGCGGGGGGCCAGGGGGCGGTATCCCATCGCCGGCACTGCGTCCGACTGAAGCAGCTCGCTCAATAGCTCCTGAGCTTCCACATCGCTGGCCAAGGCGCTTTTCCGGGCTGCTTCCGCCCTGCGCCATTGAACGGCAATACCGGCAATTCCCGCGACAAGCGTCAACGCCAGCACGGCCGCCAGGCTGGCGATTGCCGGCTTGCGGCGCGACCAAAGGATCGTCCGCCCAATCGGCCCAAGCGGTCGAGCCTTGACGGGCTCTCCGTCCAGAAATCGGCGCAGGTCCTCGGCGAGCGCCGACGCCGATTCGTACCGGTCCTTCGGCGACTTCTGCAGACATTTCAGGCAAATCGTTTCCAGGTCGCGCGGGATGCTTGCGATCAATTGCCGCGGAGGGACAGTTTCTCGATGGCAGACCTGGTCGAGCGTTTCGGTCGCGCTTGCCGCCAGGAACGGCGGACGGCCCGTCAACAGCTGATAAAGCGTGGCGCCGACCGCATAAATGTCGGCCGAAGGTCCAATCGCCTCGCGATCGGCCTTGATCTGCTCCGGAGCCATGTACGAGGGCGTGCCCCACACGCCGTGCTTTCCGCTTTCGCTCACTGCCGGTTCGTCTTGCAGCCGCGCGATGCCGAAATCGCCAATCATCGGGGTGACCTGCTCCCACGCCGCTTCGGCCGGGCCGTCGAGGAGGATGTTCGATGGCTTGAGGTCGAGGTGTAACAGGCCCCCTTGGTGGATTTCCGCCACCGCGCGCGCGACCGCCTCGGCCAGTCGCGCGGCAATTTCCGGCGACAGCGGCTGCGTCAGACGGTCTTTGAGGCTCCCCCCGCGGATCAGTTCCAGCACCAGATACAGCCAGCCGTCCGAATCGCCGATCTGATAGATCTGCACGATGCCCCGGTGGCGGACGCGCGAGAGGGATTGCGCTTCGCGCAGCCAGCGCTCGCGCACTTCGGGGCTGGCCCCCCTGCCTCGCCTCAGAAACTTGATCGCCACATGCCGCAAAAGCGTCGGCTGCCACGCGCGGTACACGACGCCCATGCTGCCGCGGCCCAGTTCGTGCTCGACGACGAAACCAGCGAGCGTGGGCGTCTGCTCTGGCTCAGCGAGGCGAAGCCAAGGGCCGGTTTCGCCTTGCCAGCCGTCTCGCGCCAATCGCTCCAAAGCCGCCTGGCAGTTGACGCACTCTTGGATATGTTTCTCGAGCGAAACAAAGTCAGTTTCGCTCATCGTCACCGTGCCGAGCTGCTGCAGTGCGACGTCTGACGGGCAGGAAGACATGGCGCGGAGTCTCGCGATCGGCAGTGCTGTCAGACCCTGTCGGGGGCATCCACGGTGAACCCGGAACTCGTTCGTTCCGAGAGAACTCGATGACCTTCGGCGCGGAGCCGCAGAATGACCCGCTTGTGCGCCGCGAATGCTGCCGCATACGACATATTCAGAGCCTCGGCCGTCTGGCGGACTGTCAATCCGTCGATGGCGATCGACCAGAATGCGTCCCAGGTCTGTGGCTCGACTTGGGATTTCACCGAATCGTGGACCTGCGTCCCTAACTGAAGCAGCGCCGGACGCCGCGAAGCGACCTCTTCGTCGGCGCCTGCGTCGCTGGGTTCGACCGCGTGTCGGGACAGTTGGGGCAGTCCATCTGGCAGCGCCTGGACCGGATCGGCTCGCCGCTCGCGCAGCAGATCGACCGCCCGAGAATGGCACAGTCGCCGCAGCCAGCCGCGGAACCTTTTTGACGGGTCGTACTGGAACGTTGTCATGCGGTGGGCCAGATTGATCCAGATCCTCTGGCAAAGCTCTTCGGTGGTGTCGTCGTCGAGCCGCATGCGGCGACACCAGACCTGAATGAGCGGACGATACCGCTCCACGAACTCGGCCCAGGCCGCGTCGTCGTTCCAATCGACGAGGCGATTCAAGAGCACTGGACTGGTCGTTCCGCCGTCAGTCACGCCCATGGCAGCGCAGTCCCCGAAAGAGGTCCTTCTTGCGTCGCCGGTAACCCTGATGGAGTCGATGTTAATGGATCACGTATTACCAGTAGAATGCGAACATTGCGTCCTTAGCATGATAACCCAGCGGTGAACGCTGGGCCACCGGCCGAAGCTGACTTCCCAACGTTGCGGAAGGGAGAATTGGGGGAAGTGCTGACACGTCGGACGCAGTTTGGCGAGCAAGTGCTGCAGTGCGGCGTATCAACGGTGGCCACCCCGATGAACGACGGAGCGGCAGGTATCGCTCAATCTACTCTCAGGTTTATCAAAACAGTATCTCTTGAAGACAACATCGGTCAGCTTGCTCGAGCGACTCCAAGTAAGCCGACCGGCCGAAGGGGACTGGCAACGACTGCAAGAGGTCTATTTGCCGCTGATTCGCCAGTGGCTTGCACAGATTCCTGGACTGAGAGACGAAGCCGGCGACTTGGCGCAGGAGGTTTTTATCGTCCTAATTAATGAGATTCCAAGATTTCGGCGTCAGCGGGAAGGCTCGTTTCGCACCTGGCTGCGCCAAGTCACCGTTAACCGTGTCCGAACCCATCGCAAGCGTCAGATTCGACGCCCTGCGGTGGTTGATGAGGTGGACCGCTATCTCGATCAGTTGGCGGACTCGAAGGGGGACCTTGCCAAGGAATGGGACCGTGAGCACGACCGGCACGTGTTCCAGAAGCTGCTTTCGATCGTTCGCCCCAGCTTTGAGGCAAAAACCTGGAAAGCCTTTGAACGTTTTGCGATCGACGGGATCCCTGCCGCCCAAGCGGCGGCCGAACTGGGCACAACCGAAAATGCTGTTTTGCACGCTAAGTCAAGAATTTTGAAGAGGTTACGGCAAGAGGCGGGGGACCTTCTCGACTAAAAGCGAAATTGATGTGGCAGGTTCTCTTCCTGGGCGCCCTTTAATAAGTAGCTACAGCATCGAATGGGTCTGAACTGCAAATCGTCGTTTTTCGCCGGAGGCCAGCGATGAACAATGACAGGTGGTTACGACCGGGATCGCGCCATTCCAATCGTCCGCGATTCCTTCCGAATCAAGTCCTGAAGCCGGTGGCGGTTCTCGTTGCAATCGTCACCATTGAAGGATCGCTGATCCAGGAGCCCGCCTGGGCTGGGAAGCCTCCCAGGCCGGCTGCAAGGCCGCCCGCGCCGTTCCCGCAGCCGGCACCTTACTTCCCTCCCCAGCCGCGTGTCGTGCCCACGCCTGTCCATCCAAACATCCCCAGTGGCCGACGGAATGCCCCCGGTGGCGGCGGCTTTCACGGGAATGGGAAGCATACTCCCGACGGTCCGGGCTCGGCCTGGCCCGGGATCGGAAAAAATCGTCCGTTCGGCACGTTCAAAACGGTGCCCAAAATGCTGTCGGCGATCGAACACGAGATGTTGGCTCGTCGGCAGCATTGGCACCCGCGGGTGTGGGATCGCGCCCGGGGATGGTACGCGTGGCTGCCCGGTTATGTCGCCGGCACCGTGACCAATGTCCCGAAGGGAGACACCATCACGGTCCTGGATAACGCCGGTCAACCGCGCACAATGCGGCTCTTCGGCACCGTGGCGCCGGAAGTGGCGCAGCCCTTCGGATTGCAGTCTCAACAAAACCTGGCAAACCTGGTTCAAGGCAAAGTTGTGCAGGTGCGCAACGTCGGGACCGATTCGAACGGCAATCCAGTCGCCGTGGTTTACTATGGCGGCACCTATTTGAGCCTCGAACAAATCTCGGAAGGGCTGGCCTGGAACTTTGTCGACGACGGATATGCGGAAGACCTCGCCGCCGCCGAGGCCGATGCCAGCGCCGAAGGGAAGGGGATTTGGTCGCAGGACTATGCGGAGGCTCCCTGGATGGCGAGCGTCGACTAAGAGTGCTCATTCCCTCAAGGCTTGATGAGCGAGTTCGCGCCCTCACATTTCGCCGAGTCGTCAACCGGCCCCTGCGCCATCCGTTCGGGTCCTGACCCTGTTTGTAAGTGACGAAGGGCCCGCCATGCACGATCCCACGTCGACACATCCCGATAGTGCAACTCTCGACGCATTTGCCTCTGGGCAATTGAGCGGTGCCACCGAAACGAACGTGCGGGTGCACCTGCAGGGCTGCGTTGCGTGCCGCGCCCGAGTCGCGCGATTCTTCATTTTGCAACCGGACCGCCCAGCGGCCGAGGCCCTTCGGGGAGCGAGCGGCGCGCGGCCAACCGGGCGCTTGCGATGGGCACAGCTGTCCGTGCTCGTAGGAGTCTTGGCCCTGATGGCGCTCGTTGGATGGGTGGCTGTGATGATAGACGGCGGCCGCACGGACACTGCCGTAGCGGAGGATGAAGAACCGGAGATATCGTCGCCGGCGCAGCCGGGACTTGAGTCGCCCACTCCACCCCCGGCTGCAGGCGGATCAGGAGTCGACCGTGGCACCGCCGCGATCACGACGAAGGAAGCACCGGCCGACACTCGAACTCCGGAAGTGGCCACGACGAAGCACTCGCCGGACACAGCCAACGCGAAAACTCCGGCCGACCAATCGCCAACAGTGGATGAGGCCGCAACCTCCTTGAAAACGGCGCGCCGAGATCGGACGGATGACGCCAGCCTTCCAATTACCCCTTCCCCGCGTTCGGATGAGAGCATCGGCCGGGCGCAAAATGCCAGGGCCGCCGCCCGACTCAGCTCGCTCGCGTTTTTCAACCGCAAGGATCTGACCGGCTGGGATTGTCCGGAGGGCTATTGGCGCGTCACCGATGGGGCGATCGTCGGCACTCCCCGGCCGGGGGATAGCGGCGTCGTCTTTCTCTGCAGCCAGAAAAGCTATCGGGATTTTGACCTCAGATTCCGCGTGTTGCTTCCGGACGGAGTGGGCGTCGCGGGCGTTCAGTTCCGCTCTCGGCTGACGAACGCGACCCAATTCAACGTCATGGGGCCCCGCTGCGTCATCTGCGGCAAGGACTCGGATCAGGACTTTCCGGCCGGAAGTCTGGTCTTTGACCAGCCTGGGAAATCAAACATTCGCCCGAAGTCCGCATTGGCGAACAAGCACATCAGACCAGGAGAGAATCACTTCCACATTCGTTGCGAGGGCAAACTCGTCCGGATCAAGATCAACGGCGCGCCAATCGTCAGCGGCAAATATGACTGGTTGCCCGACGAAGGGATCATCGCCTTCCGACTGGACGGTGCGCATCCGCCGCGCGAGATCAGGTTTTCGGCGATTCAGTTCACCGACCTGGCGGCTTCATCTTCCCTGGCCGCAACTCCGGGCGAGGGTTTTTCCGATCCTGCCATTGCCAGCGCGGAAGTGACTTATGCGACGACCGTCGAAAAGGCCAACCGAAATCTCGACGGGCAGTTTGACAAGCACATCGATCGATTGAGAGCGAAAAAGCACGACGATGGCGAGGATCCGCTCGTCGCGGTCCTGGTGGACGAAAGAAAGGTTTTCGCCGAAAAAGGATTCATTCCCTGGTCCGAGCCGATGCGATCTTCGAGCACCGAGTATCTCAAGACAATCAATGTTGCGCAGGAAAAACTCGAAGGCTTGTTCAAGACGGCAGTGCAAAGCGCCCAGAAAAAGGGTGACGACAAACGGGTGGCAGCGCTTCAGCAGGAGGAACAGTCGGTGTTGGCACCCCACATTGTCGCGATTGCCGAAATGGTTGTGGCCGACGGCGAACCACGGGGCGCGCGGATCGAATTTCGCTCGGATCGGCTTTATTCGAATAGCAACGATTCAGACTCCGCAGAAGTGCACTACTGGAGCCTGAACGGGGGGCGCCTGATCCTCGAACATCCCGACCCGGACCAACCATATGTTGTCGAGCGCAACGGAAAATCATTTCGGGCTAGCGCCGAGCAGAATTGGCGCTTTGTCGCGGAGTGAGATCGGCCGCCAGGTTTCCGCCTGATCGACAACGGCGTTGCTTCTTGCAAGGCTCGGATCGTGGAAACACCCGCATCGACTCATCCGGCAGACGAGACGCTGGTGTCGTACGGCTTGGGCAAGCTGGACGAGACGGTTGCTGATCGCGTCAGCAAGCATCTGGAAGAGTGCGCTCCCTGCCGGCAGCGCGTCGCTGACTTGTCCGGCGACAGTTTTGTCGGACGCTTGCGCCAAGCGCAACCCCAACCGGCCCAACCGCAACCCGCACAGCCTGTCCCCCGCGCCAAAACGCTGGTCGAGGACGTGCCTCAGGGCGGAGCGCGCTCCAAAGTCTCCGAGAAGCAATCGTCAATCCTCGGCAAGCTGGCTTCCTCTCAGGACTCGGACAGTTCCCCCGAGTCCGGCAGCGCCCTGCCGCCGGAACTGGTCGACCATCCGCATTACGAAGTGATTCGCGAGTTGGGTCGCGGCGGAATGGGGGTCGTTTATCTGGCCCGCAACAAGCTGATGGACCGCCTCGAAGTCCTCAAACTCTTGAGCCAGGAGATGCTCGGCAAGCCGGAACGGGTCGAGCGGTTCCTGCGCGAGATCCAGGCGGCGGCCAAGCTGCATCATCCCAACGTCGTGGCGGCTTACACGGCCTTCCCGCTGGGCAAGCTGCTGGTCTTCGCCATGGAGTACGTCGAAGGGGACGACCTGGCCAAGCTGGTGCGGGCCCGCGGGCCGTTGCCGGTCCTCAACGCCTGTTACTTCGCTTACCAGACGGCCCTGGGCCTTCAGCATGCGCACGAGCGTGGGATGATCCACCGCGACATCAAGCCGGGGAAT